>JAUIKI010000234.1 GCA_030430875.1 Gammaproteobacteria bacterium
TGAAGCTTGACGTAAGCGGTCATGCCGTTACGTGCATAATCATGAGCAAGATCAAACATGCTATGCCACATTGCATGGATTCCTGCCAATGTAATAAACTGATATTTATAGCCCATTGCTCCCAACTCACGTTGGAATTTAGCAATAGTTGCATCATCAAGATTTTTCTTCCAGTTGAAAGAAGGTGAGCAGTTATAAGATAGCAATTGATCGGGGAACTCTTTGCGAATTGCTTCGGCAAACCGCTTAGCTTCATCTAAATCAGGTGTTGCTGTTTCACACCAAAGTAGATCAGCGTAAGGTGCATAAGCTAGGCCGCGAGAAATTGCTTGCTCAATGCCGGCTTTTACATTGTAAAAGCCTTCAGCAGTGCGTTCACCAGTAACAAATGGCTTATCATTTTCATCAAAGTCTGATGTCAAAAGATTCGCAGCATTTGCATCAGTTCTTGCCAAAACAATTGTTGGCACCCCAGATACGTCAGCAGCAAGCCTTGCAGCTGTCAGTTTTTGCACAGCTTCTTGTGTTGGAACTAAAACCTTTCCACCCATGTGGCCACATTTTTTCACAGAGGCTAATTGGTCTTCAAAATGGACACCAGCGGCACCTGCTTCTATCATTGCCTTCATCAGCTCATAGGCATTTAAGACACCACCGAAGCCTGCTTCCGCATCGGCAACAATCGGTGCGAAATAATCGATATCATTTTTACCATTACCCCATTGAATTTGATCAGCACGACGAAATGCACTGTTAATTCGCGCAACAACCGCTGGAACTGAGTTGACAGGGTAGAGTGATTGGTCTGGGTACATGGTTTGCGCCATGTTATTGTCTGCAGCAACTTGCCAGCCTGAAAGATAGATAGCTTTTACACCAGCTTTGACTTGCTGAACAGCTTGTCCACCAGTTAGTGCACCAAGGCAATTAATGTAATCTTCTTCGTGAATGTATTTCCACAATTTTTCAGCGCCATTGCGAGCAAGTGTACATTCTGGTTGAACCGATCCACGCAGGCTAACTACATCTTCAGCTGAATAGGTTCGCTTAACATTGCTCCAGCGAGGATTTTCTGCCCAATCTTTCTCTATGGCGCTAATTTGTTCAGCTCTACTTTGTGTCATATCGATTACCTCATCTTGATTTTAAAAAATAACGTTAATTTAGTTTAAATGGTCATATCCTGGCAATGTTAAAAAATCGACAAGATCATCTGAAGTAGTAATCTCATCAAAAATCTTTGCCGCTTCGCTAAATTGACCATTTTGATAGCGCTCCTCACCAATTTCTGAACGGACAACAGCAAGTTCCTCTTGCAACATGTCGCGGAACAGTGTCTTAGTTACCTTTTTACCATTACTTAGTTCCTTGCCATGTTTAATCCATTGCCATATTGAAGCTCGAGAAATTTCAGCAGTAGCTGCATCTTCCATTAAGCCATAAATTGGCACACAACCATTTCCAGAAATCCATGCTTCAATATACTGTAGAGCAATCCGAATATTTGTTCGCATACCATCTTCCGTACGCTGCCCATCGCTTGGCACAGCAAGAAGGTCAGCTGAGCTAATTGGAGCATCACTTTCACGTAAGATATGCAGCTGATTTTTATTGCCAGCCCCAATATGCTTATTAAAACTTTCCATAGCAATATTTGCTAAGCCAGGATGAGCAACCCAAGTGCCATCATGTCCATTAGATGCCTCTAGTTCTTTATCTGCTTTGACTTTATTCATCACCTTAGCATTAATTTCTGGATCTTTAGCCGGAATGAAAGCTGCCATACCACCCATTGCCATTGCACCACGTCGATGACAAGTTTTGATCAATAATCGTGAATAGGCATTCAAAAATGGTTTATCCATAGTTACAGACTGACGATCAGGAAGAACACGGTCAGCATGATTTTTCAATGTTTTTATGTAGCTGAAAATATAATCCCAGCGTCCACAGTTTAATGCGACAACATGATCACGTAGCTCATAAAGAATCTCATCCATTTGGAAGACAGCCGGTAAAGTTTCAATCAGAAATGTTGCTTTAATCGTACCTGACTCTAATGAAAACTTTTCTTCAGCATATGTAAACACATCATTCCACCAACGAGCTTCTAGATAGCTTTGCAGTTTTGGAATATAAAAATAAGGACCAGTGCCTTTTTCCAAAAGTTTTTTGAAATTATGAAAGAAATACAAACCAAAATCCATCAAGCAGCCTGGTATAGCTTGGCTATTTAGCGTGATATGCTTTTCAGGTAAGTGCAATCCACGTGCACGACAAATTAAAACCGCCGTTTTCTCATTCAGTTGGTAATGTTTACCGTTTCCTGGGTTTGTGTATTCAATAGTGCCATCCACTGCATCACGCATGTTAATTTGACCTTGAACAGCATTTTCCCAGGTAGGGGATAATGAGTCTTCAAAATCAGCCATAAACACTTTTACATCAGCATTTAAAGCATTGATTATCATTTTCCTATCGACGGGACCCGTGATTTCAACTCGTCTATCCTGCAAATCAGCAGGAATTCCTTTGATTTTCCAGTCACCCTCACGGATATGTTGCGTTTCAGGAGGAAAGTCAGGGAGTTGACCAGCATCAATAGCAACCTGCCAAGATTTCCGATCAGCTAGTAATTCAGTAAGTTTAGGTTGAAATTTGTCTACTAGATTAGCAACAAAAGCTAGGGCTTCATCAGAAAGAATTTCACGAAAAGCGGGGGAGATATGCCCCTGAATTTCCAGGCCACTTATTTTTTGTGGAGTGGTATTTGGCATATTGCTGGTACCTCTCAATGGTTAATTTTACAGTTAAATTACTTAGTATAGGTGGTATCTTGATATTTACCGAATTACTTTAACATCTATATAAAGGTGTTCTTTTCGCTATATCCAAACACTACTTCAACTACTGGCTCGACTTTCGTATAATCACATGAAATTCTGAACCATTTGATAACTTGTTTTAAAAAAGGGTGAGCATAATGCGCTTCTTTTCCTGACCTGTCAAATGCTTTACTTTGCTTGATTTTTTTCGAATAATTTTCATGGTCATTGTATTATTGTATTAAGGCTACAACGATAAAACAGGGCGACAATTCGTTCTCACCTACATTTTGCACCTCAATTTGAATCTTTTTTTCTCATTTTTCTGTCGCTGACTTTTAATGCA
>JAUIKI010000235.1 GCA_030430875.1 Gammaproteobacteria bacterium
GTGCGGTTGAAAAATTTGATCCAGAACGAGGATTTCGATTTTCAACGTATGCGACATGGTGGATTCGTCAAACCATTGAACGGGCAATCATGAATCAAACTCGTACTATCCGTTTGCCAATTCATGTTGTGAAAGAACTCAATGGCTATTTGAAAGTTGCTCGTGAGTTGACTAATAAATTGGATCATGAGCCAACTGCTGAAGACATTGCAGAGATCGTGCAAAAACCAGTAGAAGATGTCAAAAATATGCTGGGATTGAATGAAAAAGTCACCTCAGTTGACACTCCGATGAATAATGAAACTGATCGCTCTGTGATTGAGACTATTGCTGATCAACAAGCAACAGATCCAGCAGAAATGTTTCAAAATGATGAGTTGTATGAACATATTGATGCTTGGCTTGAAGAGCTTTCAGATAAACAAAAAGAAGTAGTGTTACGGCGCTTTGGGTTGCATGGCTATGAAATTAGTACACTGGAAGAAGTTGGCAAAGAAATTGGACTCACTCGTGAACGAGTGCGTCAGATCCAGGTGGAAGCACTACGCAGACTTCGAGAGCTGCTGGAAGGTGAAGGATTATCTAGTGATTCATTGTTTAGCGGGTTATAACATTTTGAGGCTATCCTAGGTAGCTAAAATTGTTTAAGGGCAGCCTCAAAGTTGAAATTGATACAAGAAAGTATAAAGTGACAGTGACATATTCGTAGTGATCGAGGTATAGTTTTTGAAGCGATTAAGCAGAAATTGGTTGATATGCGCCAATAAGATCAGATGCCGCATGTGGATCGATTATGTGGTGGAAGATATTATTAAAGTGGCTTGCGTGGTGAATACAAGGTGTTGCGAAGGTTTGGATTTGGAGTTTTACAAGTACACTGAAGACTTTTATAAGATGATGGATAGTTCTCAGGAACAAATGAATGCAAAGTTCCATGAATAATGATATTACAACTAATAAGACATAAAACAGCCAAAAAAACGTGATCGCCACGAGCACCGTAACTCAGAGCTATAGTGGGGAGATAACGAGATGAAGATGGAAGTCTTTTTAGGTCTGGTGTTACTGGGCGTATGTATTGTTGCTTTTCTTTTTTGGGAGGCTTTGAATCAGCCTAGTGGTGGAGGCCCGATGGCAGGTCTTGTTATATTACTGCCAATTTTCGGAGCTGCTGTCGTCCTCGGATTTCTCGCTGTTGCCGCTATTATTCTGCGCTGGACCCCGCCAAAGCTAGGAGTTCCTTTCGTTATTATTGCAGCTTTGGTGTTGATGCTAGTCTCTTGGATGGGCTATGTTGGCATTATTTAACCATCGATAAAGTCTGCGTCAGGAGACAAGTGTGCTCCTTCCGACTGTCTGTTGAAACGAGTACAAGAGAGTGTGGGTATTTCTGTGTAAGTGTCTTATAATAACTGCTATATTTGGCAAGGAAGACAAGCACGGAAAAACCAGCGGTGTTGTTTTTCTTACATTCGAAGGGTGAGCTGACTTAATATCTTATTTACGTCTTTTCTTCTATGAGTCGTATGACAACGACATCATCCTAATCCTAAAAATAATTGTAGTTGTTGTTAAACTCATGTTAAAATTTTTATTTATTCGCATCATTTGACAGTATGGGATTTTTGCAGAAAAAATATCAGGTGAGATTGGCGCTGCTGCTGATATTTGCAAGCCTGTTTGCTACATATGTGGCATCTAGTCACCATCATGATGGTGATATAAGTTTTGAGCAGTGTGACGCCTGTCTTTTGCAACACCAATTAAGTCACGCCAATGTTGCTGCTGATTTTTTTGTCCCAATTATCAAAGCGCATGATCATATCCAGCCAGCTGTAATCAATCCATATTTAACCTTAAGTTTTTTATCTCAAAATATTCGCGCACCACCTTCCATCTCCTTCTAGCACTATCACTGATTAAAGTAATTACCATTTCAACACCATGTTTTTTGACACGGTAATTTGATTTTGTCGTTCTTGATTCTTGATAGTGCATTATTTGCCATTTTTTTAAAAGCTAACGCAGACATTTTGTGCTTTGAGATTATATTGCAATAGTCTCCTGTGTAAGTTTTTAATGCCATGTAAGATTAAAATGTTGGAGATTGACGATGGTTTATCAATTAATTAAGCGAATTGGAATAAGTTTTGTAAGTTTTTTTCTATCTACATATGCATTTGCAGCTGATGTGGATACGATTGTTATTCATGCATTGCCCTTTAATAATGCTCTCGATTCTCAACAGCCGAGTATTGTGCTTGAGGGTGATCAATTAAAACGTAAAGCAGCCACTTCGTTGGGAGAAACCTTACGAAATACCCCAGGTATTCATAACAGTAGTTTTGGAAAAGCAGTGGGTCGTCCTGTGGTTCGTGGACTTAATGGCAGTCGCGTGGATATATTAGGCAATGGGATGGCTAATCACGATTTGTCTGCATTGAGTCCAGATCATGCGGTGACATCAACCGATGGTTTATTGGCAGAGCAAATAGAGATTTTAAAAGGTCCAAGCACATTGCTTTATGGTCCGCATGCAATTGGGGGCGTGGTTAATGTGGTTGATGGGCGTATGCCCAGAAAGCAACCAGGTGGTGCCAAAGGAGCAATTGGATATCAATATGACTCAGCAACCCATGAAAATGCGTTTGCTGCGAAAATGCAAAAAACCTGGAAAGATAATTATACCCTCTATATTGATAGCTTTAAGCGACGATCCAACCCATATGAGATTCCTGGATATTCTGATGCTGACTCATTACTAGAAGAGTTCCATGACGATGATGAGCAGCCAACAAAAGGTGTGTTAGAAAACAGTGATTGGGATTTTCAAGGTGGTGCACTGGGTTTTTCTTATGACAATGATCGAGTCTATTGGGGTACATCACTGAGTTATCATCTGGGTAATTATGGGCTACCAGGTCATAGCCATCATCACCATGAAGAAGATGAGTACCATGACGACGAGGAACATGAAGATGAAGAGCATGAGCATGAAGATGAACATCACGATGATCATCATGAAGAAGAGGCATCGGCCAGACTGGATTTAAAGCAGGTTCGTTTGGATAGCGAGTTGATTATTAGCAACCCATTTGCGTCTGTTGATCAACTGCGTTGGCAAATTGCTTACACTGACTACGAG
>JAUIKI010000236.1 GCA_030430875.1 Gammaproteobacteria bacterium
GTTGTCGTTGCGCGCTTCGCAGGACATGGCACGTCGGAGAAGGGTATAAGGCCGGAAGGGAAATGGTGTGCATCGTCCTCGACAAAGAGCATGGCGAAATCGAGCGCCACACCGCTTCCCTCTCCAGAGCTAGAGCTTGATGCAAATCATCTCTCCGAATTGGTTTAGCAAGACAACTAATACCAGAAAAATTTTCCACGTATTCAAATAGTTTTTGTTCTCCTCGTTGCACTAAACCCATCACTAAAATTTGCTTTAAATGCAAACCTACTGAACACTCAATAAGCTTTTCTGATAAGAGCAAATCATCTAAATTATGTAAATTTAGATTCAATAAAATAACCATAGAATTAAATGATTTTGTTGTAGTTTCTTTCAATACAGCAAGCATCCCATTTCCATTAGAAACAACATGAACATTCATTCCCCATTGCTCTAACTGCTTAAAAAGACCATTCACCATGAATGTTTGAAAACCAACAAGCCAAACCTCTTTTCCAATAAGTCCATGACAGGATTTAAATGAATCCGTTTGCTGAGTTGAAATGCCTAATTTTGCTGTAAACCAAAAATTACTACCTTTGCCAGTCTGACTTTTTACGCCAATTTCACCTTGCATAATATCCACAATTTCTCGACAAATGGCTAAACCCAAACCTGTGCCATCTTTCTGATGTTCAGCAGCATCAGACGAGACTCTAGAAAAAGCTGTAAATAAGGAGCTTTGCTGCTCTGGACTAAGCCCAACCCCCTGATCAATCACTTCAAATAACAGCTCACAGTACCCCTGATCTATATTCTTCAGATGAATCAATAGTGCTACTTCTGATTTTTTACTAAATTTAATTGCATTTGACAGTAAGTTATTTAAAACTTGAGTTAGTCGTGCAGGATCACCAATTAATCGCCGAGGTACATTTTCGTCCATTTCAAAACTTAATTCCACATAGTGATCATGGGCATATGGACCCATCACTTCAAATAAATCATCTAACATTTTATGCAAATCAAACGTATGTGAATTTAATGAAATACGCTGAAAAGACAATTGAGTAAAATCAAAGATATCATTAATCAACTCTAATAAATTATCACCTGAATATTGAGCAACTTTTAAAAATTTCTGTTGATTTCCTGATAACGACGTATCACCAAGCAATGCCAACATTCCTAATAAACTATTCAATGGAGTTTTTAATTCATGCCCCATATTAGCCAAAAAATCCTCTTTAACTTCGCTTAATTTTGCTAAAATCTCTGTTGAATTCTTAAGTTCAGCTTCTTTCTCAGACAACTGAATAGACATTTTCATGCTCTGCCAAAAAAGTCTTTCTAATTGTCCACTGGAAACCAATAGAAACAAGTAAAAAATAATTAAGCTAAGTGCAATTAATGCACCATCACGCTCACCAATAAAAAACAACAATATAATTGTTGGCCAAATTAAGAGTGATAGTCCAACTTGAAAAAAACGCTTAAATGGGGCAAATAACAACATTATCCAAACAGACAAAATAGCTAAAATGATCCATAATAAAAATGACGCCTCATTGATTTTCTCAATGGAATAGACTGCTGCAAAAAAAGCACCTAAAATAAATAAAACCAGCCCATTGAGGAGAAAGAAACGCTGACGCCAACGCGCTGGACCTCGAGAATACCTTTCAGCAAATTGGGAACAATACCAAAAAGTCAGACTTACACTGCAAGTTACAATCACACCAAAGCTAACGGCATAAACCAAATGTGAAACAAACTGCTGAGCGCTAACAATGATCAGTGTAAAAAATACCAGCACACTTGGAAGCAACCACAAGCTACGTCGCACCAATTCACTATCAATAGTGCGCAATAACTTACGATCTTTTTGAATTTTATGTAATGGATGAAAAAATTGCCAAGTCATCTGACACCTCTTATTGAGTATAGATGACTTTTTTCTCTTCTCCTCTCGTCGTTACCAGTGAATACCTCTCATCAAATAGGCAAACGCCATCTGCTCACTGGATACTTCATGCTGCTTTCCATCTTTAGAATGTTTAGCAGCCTCAGAATCTGGAAACATTCTAAATCCTGTATTGAGAATAATTTCAGCAAGCTTAGGTGACACTGCATGCAAAACTCTAGCGAACAATCCCAGCTTTGTGGCAATGCGTTTAGGCCGATGGATAATTGCTTCTGCAATCATATCAGCTGCTTCTTCAGGACTGATTGTTGGCACATATTGATAAATTTTTGTCGGAGCAATCATAGGCGTTCTGACTAATGGCATATTAATATTGGTAAAATGCACACCAGTGTCAGAAAATTCTGCAGCAGCACAGGCAGTAAAAGACTCAAGTGCTGACTTTGAAGCGACATAAGCCGAGAATCTTGGCGCATTCGTCAATACGCCGATAGACGAAATATTAATAACATGGCCAAAGCGCTGCGCTTCCATGCTCGGCAACAATCCAAGCGTTAATTTCAAAGCACCAAAATAGTTGAGCTGCATACACCGTTCATAATCATGAAAACGATCATATGAAGCAGAGACTGCCCGACGAATCGATCTACCTGCATTGTTAATTAAATAATCAATGGTTTTGAAGTCATTTAATACATTTTCAATTAATTGCTCGCAAGATGCCATATCAGCTAAATCACACGAATAGAGACTAACCTTGCTTGATTTTCCACCAATTTCTTTTTTAACTTCTTCAAGATTTTCATAGGTTCTAGCCACTAAAATCAGGTGAGCACCAGCTTCAGCAAGTGATAATGCAGCAGCTTTACCAATCCCAGAAGACGCACCAGTAATTAATATCTTTTTCCCTGCAACGGTACCTTTAAGGCTTTTATCAATAAATAAATCTGGATCCAAATTACGCTCCCAATAATCCCAGATTTTAGGGGCATAAGATTCAATTCTAGGCAACTTTATCTTGCTACGCTTAAGCGCTTTTTCAGTTTCTGTTGAATCAAACTTTGTTGGGTAATTAATAAATCTCAATGCATCTTCTGGAATACCTAAATCAGCAAGAACATGTCGAATCATCCGTTTTACCGGAGGAAGATTAACAATCCCTTTTCGAATAACCGAAGGAATAAAAGCAAACATTCTTGCATCAATCCGCATTGCCATTTCAGGCGCATGCACTG
>JAUIKI010000237.1 GCA_030430875.1 Gammaproteobacteria bacterium
TGTTTTGCTTGCGCAGCATCCTGAAATTAAAGGAGTGCGCGCTGACACAATTCGACTGATTCGCGACCACCGCCACCTAATCAATAATAGCTATCGCAATGCTCCCCATAATATTGCATTTTTTTTTAGAACTATTACGCTCACCGCATGCTTTATTTACACAGTTGCGCCGTATGAAACGCTATGGAATTCTTGGGCGTTATTTGCCAGAATTTGGCAAAGTAATCGGCAAAATGCAATATGATTTATTTCACATCTACACTGTCGATGCACACACACTACTTGTCATTAAAAATTTACGTCGATTACGCTACTCTGGAAGCCATAAAAACTTCCCTTTAGTTACACAGGTTTTTCAACACCTCCCTAAAGTAGAGCTTGCCTATATTGCTGGGTTATACCATGACATAGCCAAAGGACGAGGAGGAGATCATTCTAAATTAGGCTCTGTTGATGCATATAAATTTTGTCAACGTCATCAACTGAATGAATGGGATTGCAAACTAGTCTCTTGGTTAGTTGAAAATCATTTACTCATGTCAATGACAGCTCAACGTCAAGATATTTCTGACCCTGAAGTTATCCATGCTTTTGCAAAAAAAACAGGAAATGCAACTTATCTTGATTATCTCTATGTACTAACAGTTGCAGATATTTGCGCGACCAACCCAACTCTCTGGAACAGCTGGCGTGCATCACTATTAAAACAGCTTTATCTTGAAACTAGAAATGCTCTGAGACGTGGCCTTGAAAACCCAATTGATAAAAAAACTCGAGTTGAAAACACTCAATACACAGCATTACAACAATTAAGCCAAACATTCTCAGAAATCCAAATAAAATCATTATGGGAAAAATTTGGCGATGAATATTTTTTACAGAACTCTGCTGAGGATATAATCTGGCATACACAAGAAATTCTAAACCACACAGGAAATACTATATTAGTTGCAACTAAATCCATTAATAAAGAAGGCCAAACAGGCGCCACTCAAATCTTTGTCTATATTGAAGACCAAGATAACCTTTTTGCTGCAACTGTTGCTGTACTTGACCAGCTACATTTAAATATTTTAGATGCAAACATTACGACAACATCTGATAATTTTAGCTTAGATACTTACATTATTTTAACTGAACAAGGCGCTCCGTTGAGCGATGATGCAAAAATTATCAACAACGTCACCAACAAAATTCAACAAGCACTTAAAAACCCGTCGGAGTATAAGGAAGCAATACAACGCTATATTCCAAGGCGGCTCAAGAACTTCACTATCCCAACTGAAGTAGATATTTACAGCGACAACTCAACACAAAAAACTGTTTTAGAAATTATAACCCGCGATCAACCAGGATTACTTGCTCATCTTGGACAAATTTTCTCAACATTTAATATCTACATTCATAAAGCAAAAATCACCACACTAGGCGAGCGTGTCGAAGATGTTTTCTTTATAACCAATCAAAATAAAAAGCCAATCTCAGACCCCGTTACCTGTGACCAACTAATCTCTGCTATTTGCAATCAACTTGATCATCAACAGCAACAGGAAAACCCAAACCAATAAAACCAAAGGAGTAACCAATGCCAAACGTACAATTAATCATTGAAAAAGCATTTGATAATAAAGAAAAACTATCCACCAAGGATGTTCCACTCGACTTACATGAGGCCGTGCTAACTGTTTTACAGAAACTTGATGAAGGCAAACTTCGCGTTGCTGAAAAAGTTGATGACAATTGGATTGTCAACCAATGGGTCAAAAAAGCAGTACTGCTAAGTTTTCGGCTTCATAATAATCAAGTTATGTCGGGAGGGTTTACTCAATTTTACGACAAAGTTCCATCCAAATTTGCTCACTATTCAGAAAGTGATTTCAAACAATCTGGTGTTCGAGTCGTTCCACCAGCAACAGTTAGACAAGGTTCTTATATCGCACCTAATACTGTATTAATGCCTTCATATGTCAATATCGGCGCCTATGTTGATAGCGGCACAATGGTAGACACCTGGGCAACTGTAGGATCTTGCGCTCAAATTGGTAAAGATGTTCACCTATCTGGTGGTGTTGGCATCGGTGGCGTATTAGAACCACTGCAAGCGAACCCAACCATCATTGAAGATAATTGTTTCATCGGTGCTCGCTCAGAAATTGTTGAAGGCGTGATTGTTGAGGAAGGATCTGTCATTTCTATGGGTGTCTATATCGGTCAAAGCACACGAATATATGATCGAGAAACCGGCGAAATTCACTATGGTCGAGTTCCAAAAGGATCCGTTGTCGTCTCAGGAAGCTTGCCTGCAAAAAATGGTCAATACAGTCTATACGCTGCCGTCATTGTAAAAAAAGTTGACGCGAAAACTCGTTCCAAAGTTGGCATCAATGATTTACTACGACTAGAAGATTAAACTCATGCAACTGATACGCAAAACATTTCCTGTCGGACCGCTGCAATGTAACTGCACGATTTTAGGTGACCCCACGACTAAACGAGGGATAGTAATCGATCCAGGTGGTGACCCCGATCAAATCATCAACACTGTCAATGAACTCGGCCTAGTAATTTCCGAGATCATGCACACTCATGCCCATCTGGATCATTTCCTAGCGTCAGGAGAAATTAAAAAGCGTACTGGAGCAGCTCTTTATTTGCACCCTGAGGACAGATTCTTATGGGACAACCTGGAATTACAATGTCAAATGTTTGGAGTGCCCTACCAACCTGTGCCAGCACCTGATTTTTCGTTACATGACGACATGGAAATTTCCTGCTGTCAGGGAGTGACTCTGCACACACCTGGTCATTCACCTGGCTCAGTAAGCTTTTGGTTTAATAATGCAAAACTATTAATTGCAGGCGATACATTATTTCATCGTTCAATTGGTCGAACTGACTTATGGGGTGGTGATTCCAAAAAAATTGTAACATCCATTCGTGAACGCATTTACTGCCTAGATGAAGATGCTTGTGTTGTAACAGGTCATGGACCTGAGACCACTATTGGTGAAGAAATGCGAGAAAACCCCTTTGTTCCCGCAAAAATAATTTGAGACCATTGCATTAAAAGTCAGCGACAGAAAAATGAGAAAAAAAGATTCAGATTAAGGCGCAAAATGCAGGTAATAAC
>JAUIKI010000238.1 GCA_030430875.1 Gammaproteobacteria bacterium
CTGCGTGGATAAAGAAGCTGATTATTGTTTATTCACCATTGGCTTGAGTGCAAAAGATATTGTTTCTTGTGCTGTTGATGCAGCGGATCTTATCATTACACTTGGATATGACATGGTGGAATATCACCCCAGTCTTTGGAATCCCAATAAAAATAAAACCATTATCCACGCTGACTTTATCCAAGCTGAAATTGATGAGTATTATCATCCAAGCATTGAAGTCATCGGTGATCTTGCCCACACCCTTTGGATGCTGAATGACCGCTTTGAGAAAAATGGCGCGCCCAATTATGACCTCAAACAACAACGTGAAGTACGCCTGCAATTTTTAGATGCACTCCAAGAACATGCCAATGACACAGCAACTGGGGTATTAAAGCCACAAAAAGTCTTGTTTGATATTCAAAAAGTTATGGATTCTAATAGCATTTTATTATCCGATGTTGGCGCACATAAAATGTGGATTGCACGACACTATCACTGCCATAAACCCAACACCTGCTTAATTCCCAATGGCTTTTGCTCCATGGGATTTGCACTTCCTGGAGCGATTGCTGCAAGTCTTGTCTACCCTGACAAAAAAATTCTGGCAATTTGTGGTGACGCCGGATTTTTAATGAACGTGCAAGAAATGGAAACAGCCAAACGGCTCAATGTGAATATTGTCGTCATGGTATGGGAAGACAATGCTTATGGTTTAATTGAGTGGAAGCAAGATAATGAATTTGGTCGACATACTGATTTATCATTTGGGAATCCCAACTGGCAACAGCTTGCCCAAGCATTTGGCTGGCATGGTCATGCGATAGATGATAGCCAAAAAATTATTCCTATGTTAGAAACTGCTTTTTCTGAACCAGGACCAAGTTTAATTGTAATCCCCATTGATTATGCAGAAAATAAAAATTTAACCAAACAACTGGGAGAAATTGTTTGCCCAATCTAGAATTTTCAGTGCTAATTTATTGTTAAAAATTCACCTAAGGATATTATCATGATGAAATCTCAATACCCTTTTTATCTGGCAAATAAAGCAACAACCGGCGAAAAATGGTTAGACGTCGTTGATAAATATACTCACAAAACGGTAAGTCAAGTTGCTATTGCCAGCAATCAAGCAATTGATCAAGCAATTGAGGCGGCTGTTGATGCGCAGTCTGCAATGGCTGCACTACCCGCCTTTGAACGCCAAGCTATTTTGCAACATTGTGTCAATCGATTTCAAAAACGCGCCACAGAGCTTGCCGATATTTTGTGCATTGAAGCAGGGAAACCGATTAAAGATGCTAAAGGTGAAGTGAGTCGACTAATTGATACCTTCAAAATTGCTGCCGAAGAAGCCACGCGTAATTATGGTGAAGTGCTACCAATGGATATCAGCCCACGTGCAAAAAATTATCAAGGCATGTGGAAACGTGTTCCCATTGGCGCCTGCTCTTTCATTAGTCCATTTAATTTTCCACTCAACTTAGCTGCCCACAAAATTGCACCAGCCATTGCCATGGGCTGCCCGTTTGTTTTAAAACCGGCCAGCCTCACTCCTATTGGAGCATTATTAATTGGTGAAGTATTAGCAGAAACTAATTTACCTAAAGGTGCCTTTTCAATTTTACCTTGTCATCGTAATGATGCCGATTTATTTACCACTGACGAACGATTAAAACTGTTGAGCTTTACTGGCTCTCCCGATGTTGGCTGGGCACTCAAAGCCAAAGCAGGCAAGAAAAAAGTGATACTTGAACTCGGTGGTAATGCCGCCTGTCTTGTTGATGAAGATACTGATATTGATGATGCCATTGACCGTATGCTTGTCGGTGCATTTTATCAATCTGGACAAAGCTGTATTGGTGTACAACGAATTTTAATTCACGAATCAATTTATGACAGGTTTAAAGAAAAATTTGTTACAGCAACCAAAAATTTAATCATGGGTGACCCAAAACATCCTGATACATTTATCGGACCCATGATTTCAGAAAACGAAGCAAAACGTTTGCACGAATGGATTAATGATGCTGTAAATAATGGCGCGAAATTACTGTGCGGTGGCAACCGAAATGGCAACATGCTTGACGCGACTCTACTTGAAGATGTTAATCCAAAAGCCAATGTTTATTGCCAAGAAGCATTTGGCCCAGTTGCTATTCTTTCAAACTTTACTGATTTTGATCAAGCACTTGAAGAGATTAATGATAGTCGTTATGGTCTGCAAGTGGGAATTTTCACACGAGATATTTACAAAGCCCATCAAGCATGGGACACATTAGAAGTTGGCGGCGTTGTCATTGGTGACGTACCTTCTTGGCGTGTTGATCACATGCCATATGGTGGTGTCAAAGACAGTGGAATCGGTCGCGAAGGCATTCGCTTTGCCATGGAAGATATGAGTGAAATTCGACTAATGGTGTTGAGGACACCTTAATTTAATAGGAAACTTAAATCTTACTAATAACTCAATGAAATCAATAGAGCATATTGAATGCCTTTTATTAGTTAATCACTGCATTTTTATATCTCTTTTCTAAGAAAAAATTTCCGATTTAATCTAATCAACATGAAAAAAATTATAACGCTATCACTCTGGCTTTTCATTGTCTCTCAACTGCTAACCAGCTGTGGTGTTAACTATGACAGACCAACCACACAACAATTCTCGCAATTTTTAGCTGAAAAAAATCATCGCTCACAATTTGAAAAATTACAACGCTATCTCAAACGGCATCATGTGAATAATATTGTTGAAACTGATCAACTGTTACGTCAAGGCACCGATTGGCGCGAAAACGGAATTCCCCCTTTTGCCATGCCACCAAAATCAACTTGGTTTGAACCAAAACTAAGAAGTGGTATGTTTGTTCACCGCTTGAAATAGAAAAAGGGGTCTTGATTTTCCTGACCAACTGACCCCTGACCAACTTAAAAAAGGGACAAATCGGAAAATTTTCATTTTCATGTTTGAATTTTTGTCCTTGATACCAATCGTTGATGAATGGAGTGTTTTTAATGATTTTCTTTAATGTTTGTTTCATGTGTGTCGTCTTTTCTAAAAGATAGCCAAGGCATCGGGTAAGCCCGTTGAATGCATATGAATGTTAGCGTAAAAAAGAAAACATAGGAAATGAAAGTTG
>JAUIKI010000239.1 GCA_030430875.1 Gammaproteobacteria bacterium
ATGGCGGGGTCACCGGCCAGGTCAACTTCACTAACCGTGTAGACGTCGCCTTCAGAGATATTGAGTGTTAAAAATACTTTGGACTTATCCGGGCTCAGGGAAACCTGCGTGGAATCTAAGCTAAACGCGAGATAACCGCGATCCAAGTAATAGGATTCAATACGTTCAATATCACCGGTCAGCTTTTCTTTGTTGTATTTGTCGTCACCGGTGATCCAGGAAAACCAACCTGTTGTTTGCAATTCAAACAAATCCAGCAACTCTTCGTCATCGTATACTGTGTTACCTACGATATTAACGTGTTTAATCTTTGCAACACTACCTTCACTGATGTCAATTGCAATAGCAACACGGTTCCTTGGTTGCGGGACCACATTGACATTAACCTCAGCACTGTACCGCCCTTGACTCACATATTGACGCTGCAGCTCAAGCTGAACTTTTTCCAAAATGACTTGACGAAAAATTTCGCCGTCAGCAATGCCTGCATTTTTTAGTCCATCAAGCAAAACATCGGTATCAATAGATTTATTACCATCAACTGAAATTGAACTGATAGATGGTCTTTCAACAACCGTTATCACCATGACATCAGCTTCGCGACCAATATCAATGTTTTCAAAATAGCCACTTTTAAATAAGGCTCGCGTTACTTCCACAACAGTTTTATCTGAAGCAATATCACCCACTCGCACAGGCAACAAACTAAACACAGTGCCTGCAGAAACACGCTGCAGTCCATCTACTCGGATATCTGAAATAAGGAAGGCATCCGCAAAAACCATCTTGGGAAGACAGCATAGCAAAAACAAGAAAAGACTGAAGTGTAGTTTTCGGTTCATTAAAATCTTCCTAGCTAGAATTTTTAATAGTATTAGTGAGGCCAAAATCGAATGATATCATTATAAAGGGCAAGAAACATTATACCTAAAATTATCAAAAGCCCAATCTGAAACCCAATCATCTGTATTTTTTCTGGCACTGGACGGCGTATTATCATCTCAATTAAAAAGTAAAGCAAATGTCCGCCATCTAAAACCGGAATTGGTAGCAAATTTAATACGCCCAATGTGATACTCAAAAAAGCCAGAAATCGCAAAAAAGTCAGAAATCCTGCGTCTGCACTATCTCCAGCAACAACTGCAACCGTACCAATGCCATGCAAATTACTTAAAGAAATCTGACCCGTAATCAGTTTATAAATTCCATCTAAAGCCTGCAAACTTGTGGATAAAACTTCATCGACTGCAGGACCCCATGCTGCTATCAACGAATATTTCTTTTCTTTTTTCAACCATTCTGGCCAGTCAGCGTCTGCTTCAATCCCAATTAAACCGATGGCTTTACCACTTGCTCTAATATCTTTTCTAGGAACAACCGTTAAATTTAATGCTTCGTTCTCTCGCTGAACCTTCATCAGCAACGGCTTATTAGGATGCGCTTGAATAATTTGCTCCAACTCAATCCATGATGTAATTTGCTCGTCATTCACTGCAATAATGCGATCACCAACTTTCAACCCAGCCACATCAGCAACATCACCGGCAGCTATTGTATCAATAACTGCATCAATATGAGGACGAAAAGGAATAATCCCCATTGCTTGTATTGGATTTTCAACTTGATCTCTAAGCCATTCTTTCACAACAATTTCAACTGTACGCGGAGAGCTTGATTGTGTTTTATATTGTTCGGTATTAATTGAAACTGTTTGTACTGTCATGGTGATTTTAGCCGTTTCGCCAATATAATTAGCCAAATTTGAGCTTACATCAGACCATGTGGCAATTTCGTTGCCATCAATTGCCAAAATTTGATCACCGACTCTCATTCCCGCTTCATCAGCAAGTGAACCGTTAACCACCTCACCAACAACAGGCAAAATCACTGTTTGCCCATAAACAAAAAGCCCCCAAAATATGATAACGGCTGTCAACAAATTTATAGCTGGTCCTGCAGCAACGATCAACATGCGCCGAATAACCGATTGGCGATTGAATGCTTGATGAAGCTCATGTGAGTCAACAACCCCTTCACGTTCATCTAGCATTTTCACATAACCACCCAATGGCAGCATCGCCAAAACAAACTCCGTGCCTTTCTTATCAGTCCAACGTAATAATGGTTTACCAAATCCAATAGAGAATCGTAAAACTTTCACACCACACCGTCTTGCCACCCAAAAATGACCAAATTCATGGATTGCTATTAATAAACAAAGTGCAATTATCGTCGAAAGTACTGTCGTCATAATAGTTAATTTATTAACTGATCAAGATAGGTTTTGCTAAGCTCTCTTGCTAACCGATCTTTTTCTAAAATATCTTCAATGCCTGTAGCAGCAGTATAATCAAGCCGGTCTAACACATGATGAATAACATTAGGAATGCCAAGAAAGCCTATTCGGCCAGCAATAAATGCTTCAACAGCTATTTCATTAGCGGCATTTAGAATAGTTGGTGCAGTACCACCAGCAAGCATTGCCTGTTTTGCAAGCTTAAGACAAGGAAAACGTTCTTCATCAGGAGACTCAAATGTCAAAGCTTGAACTGAAAGCAAGTCTAAAGTCTTTGTAGTAATATTCAATCGATCTGGATAGCTCAAACCGTAAGCAATAGGAATTCGCATATCAGGATAACTCAGTTGCGCCAATACCGAACCATCACAAAACTCCACTAAGGAATGCACAATACTTTGTGGGTGAATCAACACGTCTAACTTACTTGGTGAAACATCAAACAACCAACGGGCTTCAATTAATTCCAACCCTTTATTCATCAAACTTGCTGAATCAATTGATATTTTTTTTCCCATAGACCAATTAGGATGATTGCAAGCTTGTTCAGGGGTAGCATTTTTCAGTTGATCTACTGTCCAACCCCTCAATGCTCCACCTGAGGCAGTTAAGATGATTTTTTCCACTGCGGCTTGCTCTGATTCAAAATGTGTCTGCAAACACTGAAAAATAGCATTATGTTCACTATCAATTGGCAACAGCTCAGCATCTGCTGCATGTACTGCCTGCATAAAAATATCACCTGCCATCACCAATGATTCTTTATTTGCCAATAAAACTCGTTTGCCTGCCCTAACAGCTGCTAAAGTCGGAGCCAAGCCAGCTGCA
>JAUIKI010000240.1 GCA_030430875.1 Gammaproteobacteria bacterium
CCGTTACATTGCTCATCAATATAAATATGTTGACAGTAGTTTTTCTGCTGTGGCTAATCCTCCTGTTTGAAGTGATTATGAATGCAAATAATGGTATCTATAGGATAGTTGAAAGTATTGATACAAACGCTGAATTAGGTCAGGTTTGTTGGTCTCCTGTTAAATCAATTTGGTATTTAAGTCACCTTGGTCTTGCGGTAATTGGTGGTGCAATGACATTTTCATGGTCTGCGCTTTTGTTGTGTGTGATTTTTGCAGCGGTAACGCTTTTAGGGTGTTCGTTGGGGGTGCATCGTAAACTGATACACAAGAGCTATGATTGTCCAAAATGGATGGAATATTTTTTTGTGTATTTGGGCGTGTTGGTTGGAATTGCTGGGCCATTTAGCATGATTTACCAACATGATTTGAGGGATTGGGCTGAACGTAAGAAAAAATGCCATTCGTACCTACGCCATGGTTCACGATGCTGGAAAGATGCTTGGTGGCAGTTGAATTGTGTACTTACATTGTCGAGCTCACCTGAGTTTTATCCTGAAGCAAAAATCAAGCATGATCGTTTCTACAATCTGCTGCAAAAAACTTGGTTATTACAGCAATTGCCCTGGGTATTAGTATTATTTTACTGTGGTGGAATTGCTTGGGTCATTTGGGGAGTTTCAGTACGAATTACAATTGCTTTAACTGGATATTGGTTGATGAGTTATCTTGCACATAATGTTGGTGATCGCGATTGGCACATTAAAGATGCTGCTGTGCAAGGATATAATATTAAATTTGCAGGGCTTATTACCATGGGTGAGTCATGGCATAACAATCACCATGCTTTTCCAGGGTCAGCAATGTTGGGTATTTATCAAGGACAATTTGATCCAGGATGGTGGGTGTTGAATCGACTAATGAGTGTCGGTTTAGTTTGGAATGTAAAATTGCCTGCAGATATGTCTCGTCGATCTGACTTGTTTGCGTTAAATCATCAAGATGCGTCGCAGCTATCGGTGAAAACCCCAAAAAGCTGTCCAGTGTTGACGGCGTGGTTGCCAGAATGATTTTTTATGGTTTTTGAAAAAACTAAGCGTGTTTCAAACTGAGTTTTTATATGAAAAAAATAGGATTAGGTCTGGTTTTAATTATCTCAGCTTTATTGCTGGGTTTTAATGCGTACCAGATGATAATGTTGGCTGTTTGGGGTGTTCCTTCTGCACAGCAACACTACCTGGCATTCTATGCATCATTGTTATTGTTGATCGCAGGAATCATTACTATGATTTTATTTAATGCTGGTCGAATTGTTGCATTGATTGCTTTGTTGGGGATGGGGGTGATGTATATCCCTGCTTCAGCTTTTTTGGTGCCAGCTCATAATTCTATTGTTACTCCGATGGCTTGGATTTTAATGCTCTTATACTTCGTTTCACTTGCATCGGTTTTAATTTTGCGTCCTCGATTTAAAATCAATATTCCCGTTTTCTTTTTGCTGGCATTAGTGAGTGTTGGATTTGCTGGAGAGCAGTTTTATGATCGCTGGCAAGATGGAGAATATCAGAGACCATCACTATTTACGTATAAATGGACGCCATCAAATTCTGATTTGCAAGTTGATATTGGTGAAGAATATTTTTCAGATTCGTTGATTGATCAGTTAAATGATCATGGTATCAATGGGCAGTTGATGATTGAAGGGGTCACTGGCAATGAACATGCGACACATAAAGTTTTCGTTATTTGTCAGTCTGAGCCTGTTTTACCAAAAAAACTGTATTACCCAAAAGATAATTATTTGGTTTATCTTTATGATGGAGAGAAGTGGTCAACTTTTCCACATGGGGCACAAACATATGACTCCTATGCTATGCTTGAGACTAGCTCTAAAAGTAGCTATATCAAGCAAAAAACTGATGGAGGTGAGACGTTTTCATTGGCGTTTTCATGGAATTGAACTATTGATACTTTTTGGTTGCTTAAGCCGAGAACCTTTGCCTTTTTAGGCTGAGCGTTTCAAGTTGATTTTAGTCTGCCAGGTTGGCTTTGATGATGATTGTTATTGAGAAAAGTCTTAATTAGAGATAAATATTGTGTTAATGCAAAAGATAGATTTTTTTTTCGAATTTACTTAACTGGCTGGTGTGTTAAAATGCTCCGTCATTTCAATGATGATCAATGGTGGCCTTTGCAGGTCCCCTCGCGACAATAAGCTGTGAACCCCGTCAGACCTGGAAGGGAGCAGCGGTAGCAGTGAATTTGGGCGCCGGGGTGTGGCTTGCTAGGGCTGCCACCTAATTTTTAGCATCTCAAGGTATAATAGATGAGCTATCAAGTGCTGGCCCGAAAATGGCGACCTAAGCATTTTGGCGATGTTGTGGGCCAAGAGCATGTTTTGCAAGCATTAATCAACGCGCTTAATCAAAATCGATTACATCATGCCTATCTTTTTACCGGTACTCGTGGTGTTGGAAAGACCACAATCGCTCGCATTTTGGCGAAATGTTTAAATTGTGATGAGGGAATAAGTGCTAAGCCATGTGGGGAATGTTCCACTTGTTTGTCTATTGATGCAGGGAGATACCCTGATTTGATCGAAGTGGATGCTGCATCTCGAACAAAAGTGGAAGATACTCGCGCACTGCTTGATAATGTTGATTATGCACCAACTCAAGGTCGATTTAAGGTCTACCTAATTGATGAAGTCCATATGTTGTCCACACACAGCTTCAATGCGTTATTAAAAACTCTAGAAGAGCCTCCTGAGCATGTTAAGTTTCTTTTGGCGACCACTGACCCTCAAAAATTACCAATAACAGTCGTGTCGCGTTGTTTGCAATTTCAATTACGCCATGTGGCGACGCAAACCATTGTCGAACATTTGAAGCAAATTCTTAATGATGAGGCAATTGAGTATGAAGAAACAGCGCTTCATGAATTGGCTCAAGCAGCGCAGGGAAGTGTGCGTGATGGATTAAGTTTGACGGATCAAGCAATTGCCTATGGTGATCGAACAATTAAGCTAGATGATGTTCGGGCAATGCTTGGTACAGTCGATCGACAGTACGTGATGAAAATTTTGGTAGCTATTGCGAGTGGTAATCCAAAAAAATTAGTA
>JAUIKI010000241.1 GCA_030430875.1 Gammaproteobacteria bacterium
ATTTGCATGAAAATGGCTTGCAAATTGTTTTGGTATCCTCAGGTGCTGTTGCTGAAGGGGCAAAACGATTAGGCTTTAGGCATCGCCCAACAGTAGTTAGCGAATTGCAAGCAGCTGCAGCTGTTGGTCAAATGGGGTTGATTCAAACCTATGAGTCTGCTTTTAAATATTATGATTTGCAGACAGCACAAATTTTATTAACACGTGATGATTTGGCAAGCCGTAAGCGTTATTTAAATGCAAGATCCACACTAATGACGCTATTGAATTATCAAGTTATTCCAGTGATTAATGAAAATGATACTGTTGTAACCGATGAAATTCGATTTGGTGATAATGATACTTTAGCTGCATTAGTTGCTAATTTAATTGAAGCTGACAAGTTGATTATTCTTACTGATCAGGAGGGGTTGTTCAGCAAAGACCCACGATTGGACAACAGCGCAAATTTAATTGCTATGGCGAAAGCAAATGATCCTGGTTTGCTTGAAATGGCAGGTGGTAGTCAAACCAGCTTGGGACGAGGTGGAATGATTACTAAGATCAATGCTGCAAGAATTGCAGCAAGATCAGGAGCAAGCACGGTTATTGCCAGTGGTCGTAGAGCAACAGTTTTGCAAGATCTTTTTCAAGGTGAAAAATTTGGGACATTACTTATTCCAGATGAAAACCCGATTACTGCACGAAAACGTTGGTTAGCTGGCCAGCTAGAGTCCAAAGGGGTTCTGGTGCTTGATCAAGGCGCTGAAGCTGTATTGATTAACCAGGGTAAAAGTTTGTTAGCGGTTGGAGTCAAAACAGTATCTGGTGATTTTTCGCGAGGTGAATTAGTTTCATGTGTTAATGAAGCTGGACATGAGATTGCTCGAGGTTTAGTGAATTATGGCAAAGCAGAGGCAGAGATGATTATCGGCTGTCCAAGCGAAGAGTTTGAAAATCGCTTGGGTTACCAAGGTGATTGTGAGTTAATTCACCGTGATAACCTAGTGTTGGTATAACTAAGATTTTAGTTAATCAGCTATCTATAATGCTTTAATTTTTGCATTCAGTCGCTGTTTGTGTCTAGCGGCTTTGTTTCTATGCAGAATACCCTTCGACGCCATGCTGTCGATAATAGGAACCGCAGATTGGTAAGCTGTTTGCGCTGCTTCTTTATCTTTTGTTTCAATAGCAGCAATAACTTTTTTGATGCAAGTTCGCACCATTGACCGTTGGCTAGCATTAGCGCGTCGTAGTTTTTCAGATTGTTTGACGCGTTTTTTTGCTGATTTAATATTTGCCAAAGCGAATACCTCATTGTTAATGAATTAGCAGGGATCGCAAATATGCCGATTTCTTATTGTGTTGTCAATAGCCTAAGAGCTTTTGCGGTAAAGCTACAACATAAAAACTGGTTTAAAGGCTCCATGGTTTCGTTGCAAAATTGGCCAATAGTTGGCCATATACATGTGTTTTGTACTTTAACTTGAGTCTTTTCCCCTTATTTTTCTTTCGTTGTCTTTTACGTAAAAGTTTCACTCTATGTTTGCTAGGAAGGGGTTTTGGCGTGAATAATTCGTTATTTTTATGCAAAATAGCGTACAATTTTTGGAATTTTATTGAGTTTGCTAGCCTGGCTAGCTTTAATAAGTTAAGTATGACGACTAATCCAGAGCAATATACTGTAAAAAAACGTAAATCACTGTTTAAAGCAAGCAGTGGTGTGAGTCTCATGACCTTGTTTTCCAGAGTGTTTGGTCTGTTTCGTGATATTGTGATTGCTCATGGATTTGGCGCATCAGCAGGAATGGACGCTTTTTTAGTTGCATTTAAAATCCCTAATTTTTTACGCCGATTGTTTGCAGAGGGCGCATTCTCTCAAGCATTTGTACCAGTTTTATCGGAATACCGTAGCCAAAAAGACATTACCGCTGTCAAGTATTTGATTGATCGTGTGGCTGGCACGATGTTAACCACATTATCAGCTGTAACTTTGCTGGCTATGTTAGCATCTCCTTTGCTAATCATGTTATTTGCTCCTGGATTCATTCAAGATCGTGAAAAAGTTACTCTCGCTGCTGAAATGCTCAGAATCACTTTCCCCTATTTATTTTTTATTTCGCTAACGGCATTTTCTAGCGGGATTTTAAACTCCTACGGTAAATTTTTAGTCCCAGCAATTACGCCAATTTTTCTTAATATTGTTTTAATTATGGCTGCTATCTTTTTAGCGCCACATTTTGTAACGCCCATTAAAGCATTGGCATGGGGTGTTTTTGTTGCAGGCATTGTGCAGTGGCTTTGGCAGTTGCCTTTTTTGGTAAGATTGCGGCTATTACCAAAACCAAGTGTTCGCTGGAATGATCCTGGAGTTAAGCGTATTTTGCGTTTAATGATCCCGGCTATTTTTGGTGTATCTATCAGTCAAATTAATTTGCTTCTAGATACTGTTTTAGCCTCTTTTTTGCAAACCGGCAGTGTTTCTTGGTTATATTTTTCAGATCGATTGTCTGAGCTACCATTGGGTGTTTTTGGGATCGCGATTGCAACAGTTATTTTGCCGAGTCTATCCACTAATCATGCTGAACAATCAAAAGATGCTTTTAACTCAACATTGGACTGGGGATTGCGGTTTGTTTTGATTGTTGGTTTGCCTTCTGCCGTTGGTCTTTTTCTATTAGCAGAGCCGTTGATTATTACATTATTTCATTATGGTGAAATAACGGTGTTGGACGTGAAAATGACAACAAAAAGTTTGCAAGCCTATTCTCTAGGGATTTTGGCATTTATGTTAATTAAAGTATTAGCAACAGGGTATTTTTCTCGACATGATATGAAGACACCGGTTCGAATTGGTGTCATTGCAATGATTGTAAATATGTTACTAAATTTGATGTTGATTTTCCCACTGAAACATGTCGGACTTGCACTTGCCACTTCGTTGTCTGCATTACTTAATGCAGGATTATTGTTTTGGGGGCTTTATAAGCAAAAAACTTTTTGGGGTTTGCCTGGATGGAAACTCTTTTTTGTAAGATTAATGTTGGCAAATTCTGCGATGGCTTTGTTTCTCATCATGTTTGCTACCGATGCTGAAAGTTTATT
>JAUIKI010000242.1 GCA_030430875.1 Gammaproteobacteria bacterium
ACTTGATAAACAATGTCTAATGAACATTTTCATGGTTTTAATTTCCAAAATTAAATAATTCGAAGCCTTTGTCCTTCTTGTTTTAAATAGGTAACAGCAATTTAGCATATTTTTCGATAAGATAGATTTGCTATATTTGGTTGAATACCCAGCAGATCATGCTGTTGCTTTTAGCGCAAATACTTCCTGCTCAAAATGCTCGAGCAGTTTTAAAAATGTTAGCTTTAGATTGGCAGTATATCATTACCGCTAATCTACGACAGTCTCTAGAAATATCATTAGCGAGTATAACTCATTGAGAGATAATAAAAGCCACACCTGGCAGCCAGGTTTACACTGACAGGTTTTGCGCGGGATGCTGGGTTATCAAGTCACTAAGATCAAAGGCGATCGAGACATAGTGATTGCAGATACAGGATCACGATCTGGCCTAACAGCGCAATTTGACCAAGAAGCCGATGGCCATGCGTTGAGAGTCGGTAGTGAATTTGGTTTACAATTCAAATTAAAAAACTTTAAAATCAGTCCTTATGTTGGCTTGGAGCACATCTCAGCCCGAATGAACGATTTTGAAGAAACTTCGACATCTGGGCATGGTGATTTAGCCTTAAAAGTTAATTTTGACGACGTAAGTCAAACCAGCCTAGAAAGTGGTGTACGCTTAGGTGCTGAGTTGATGAATGTAGGCAGCTCAACAGTTTCCTTGCATGTTCAGCCCTATCTTCGCCGCATTGTGTCTGGAGATGAGCCTGAACTAAGCACTCAGTATGCAGTGACAGATTCATCATACAACGCACATTTAAAATCTCATAATGATGACTTGCAAATGGGTATCAGCCTAGGTGGCGATATAGCCTTTGGAGCACTTTCCATTGGAGCAGGAGTTGATTTTACGTCAAGCGATACTCTTAACCAAACGCAAGGATCTCTACGTGCTAGATTTGCATTTTAATACCCAAAATCACACATCATTCCAGTTATAGGGAATGCTAAAAAGCCCTCTTATGAGGGCTTTTTTTTCACCATCCACCCAAAACGTCCTTATCTTTGGCAAGCTTGCGTGCAGAGTCAAGCGTGTCTGTGATAGTTGTGAATCTGTCATCGTCTTCCCAATATCCCTCCCCTATATATTCAAAATCTGCCAGGGACCAAAAATAGGCATGAACTCTGTACAAACCTTTGTTATCTTGAGTAATGACCACTCTACGCTTATTCTCGTGAGAAAAAATAATCTCAACGATCGCTCTCTTCAAAAAGATAAATTGTCATGATTAAGTGTTTCTAGAAAATAATCTGATTTTCTTATTATGCTATTGTCTTTGTTTACTCTACTTTAATCAACAATGGGATGTTAGAGTAATCGTGGATCAAAAGGATAATCACAATAATCAAAATGGAGAATTTTATGAAAAAAACAAGGTTATCATACTTGTCTGCCACAACGTTATTTGCTGCAACTCTCTCATTTTTTGCCACATTCAATGCCTATGCACTCAGTAGCGTTGAATATTTTGAGGACAAAATCACATTTCCTGGTGCTGGTTGTGAGCCACAATCCAATAGCGATAAATTTCTTCGCGAACAAGGGCAGTATTTTAATGTCGGTTCGACAACACAGATAATTTATTGTCCTGTTCCTCAATTTAACAATAGTTTTTCACCTGCAATTTCAGTACGCTTTCGCTTAATGGATAGAAGCTCAACCGGCAATATAACATGTCATGTCAAAGCAAGACATCCAGCTGGTAGTAAGTATGTGAAAGATGGTAAAACTCAGACAAAAACTGTGACCACAAGCGGAACTGGCTACAAATCGTTAGCAGCTGGTGAAATTAATCAAAAAAAATCTGGCGGCTTCACTTATATCACATGCACACTTCCACCAGTGAGCACTCAGGGTGGTTCTGGCATTGTTCAATACGAAGTTCAATATCAGTAACATCTCTCAGACTTTAGAGCCAAGGTTTCTTAAACACCCTTGGCTCTAGTGAATATAACACCCTGCCTATTAACCTCTTCTGCTACTCACTTTACATTTGTTAATTAGTTTTTCAACTCACTGCTAGAAAAACATACCACTCGATCAATCACCTTTTCTTCAAGCGCAATCATTAACAAACGATCCCAACCAAGCGCCACACCTGAACAATCCGGCAATCCATGCTCCAATGCTGCTAAAAACGCATGATCGATAGCTATTTTAGGCAAACCACGTTGTTGGCGCTGTTGATTGTCAGTCTCAAATCGCCGTCGTTGTTCGTCAAACTCAGTCAATTCGTGATAACCATTAGCAATCTCTACGCCATCAATGAATAATTCAAACCGCTCAGCAACCGTATGGCCCTGTGTGTCAATTTTTAGTTTAGCAAGTGCCGCTTGCGCTTTTGGAAAGTGGTAAACCACGGTGAATTTTTTATGGCCAAGAGTGGTTTGAATGCAATGCGAAAAAAGCAAATCCAACAACATTGACTCATCATCACTTGGATCAAGGTTGACATCAATATGTTGCTGAGTGATTTTCTGCAATTGTTCTCGAGTTGCTAAATGTGGGTTAATACCGATACTTTGTTCAAAAACCTGCTGATAGCTCAATAATTCAATCGGCCTTGCTCCTAAAATGGCTGCGGCAAATTGCACCGTCTCTGCCATCATTGCTTCCAAGTCAAATCCCAGTCGATACCATTCCAACAACTTAAACTCTCGCAAATGTTGACTGCCCTTTTCCTCGGCACGAAATACTGTACTTAATTGATACATGGAACCAAAGCCTGCGGCAAGCAGGCGCTTCATAAAAAACTCTGGGGAGGTTTGCAAAAAACCAATGGTCCTTTGTTGAGAATCATGCACCTGGAAACTATGCAAATGGATATCAGTGACGGCATGATTTGCTAATATCGGCGTTTCAACTTCTAAAATATCTCGTTTTACAAAAAAATCACGTGCTTTTGCAAGAAAGTTGGCACGCTGGCGTGCTGTCTCAAAACTGATATTGGGTTTCCAATCTTGCATCAATTACTGTCTTTAACTCGATTAACATACTCTCCACTTCG
>JAUIKI010000243.1 GCA_030430875.1 Gammaproteobacteria bacterium
AAAGCTTTTTCAGCCTGGCATAGCCAAAATGTAATCGCACATAAAATTCCAGGTTATGCCATTGTGACCCTCTCCTTAAAAAAGCCAGGAGTTGCACCGGGCGATGTCACTGATTGGGAAATGGATGCAATTGCAGATCTTGCTGATGAATATAGTTTTGGTGAAATTCGCTCTACACATGATCAAAACTTGGTGCTTGCTGATGTTAAACAAGTAGATTTACCCGTACTATGGGAAAAACTGCAAACACTTGGGTTTGCTTCACCCACGATTGGACTACTTTCCAATATCATTTGCTGCCCCGGCGGTGATTTTTGCTCACTCGCCAATGCCAAATCAATTCCTGTTGCCGATGAAATTCAGCGCCGATTTGATGATCTGGACTACTTGCATGATTTGGGAGAAATTGACCTTAATATCTCAGGCTGCATGAATGCCTGCGGACATCACCATGTCGGTAACATAGGAATATTAGGCGTTGATAAAAAAGGTGACGAATTTTATCAAATCTCCTTAGGCGGCTCATCGTATAACGATGCCTCAATTGGACAAATTCTTGGGCCATCTTTTTCTCGCCATGAAATTGTCGATGCCATCGAAAAACTACTCACAACCTATTTGAATAATCGAAGGCCAGAAGAACGCTTCATTGATACGGTAAGACGTATTGGCATTCAAGAATTTAAGGATAGCGTCTATGCAAAAGCTCATTAAAAATAATCAAATTATTGTAGACAGCTCTGAAATATTACCTAAAGACTGTAAAATTGCTATTAATCAGCTACCACAACAAGCAATTATTCCCATGGGATTCTTTTTAGCAAACAAATCTGAGCTGACTGCAGACGGTAAGCTTTTTGGAATCTGGCTTGACAGTGATGAAGACCCAGAACTCATTGCTAATGACGTGCATCGCTTCAAGATTATTGCACTGAACTTCCCTAAATTTACTGATGGACGTGGTTACAGCCTGGCATCTTTGCTGCGTAATCGTTACAACTACAAAAATGAATTGCGCGCAATTGGCGACATATTACAAGACCAGCTGTTCTACTTAAAACGTTGTGGCTTCGATGCCTTTGCAATGCGCAAAGATCAAGACCTTGCTACAGCAATAAAAGGATTTAATGACTTCTCAACACCTTATCAAATTGCCAGCGATGCCGAAAATTCAGTGTTATTAAAACGCAAATATTGATTTTTCGCATATACTGAAAAGATAAATTCGCAACATTTTGGACCAACCATGCACGGAGAAACTCTCCTTTTCTCGTTTTTTTTAATTTTCTCAGGCGCAGCAGTACTGGCATCCATTGCACTTTACACACGCCAACCACTGTTAGTTGCCTACATCATACTAGGTGCAATCGTAGGCCCTCATGGTTTTGATTACATCAGTGACGAAACCAATCTTCTGACTGACATCGCAAACATAGGCATCATTTTTCTGTTGTTTTTGCTCGGCCTTGACATGCAACCAAGCAATCTGATTCATATGTTCAAAAAAACTGCGTTGATTGGCATCATTAGTGCAATTCTTTTTGCAGTGATTGGTTATACCATTGGGCTATTTTTCGGCTTTAGCACCCAAGAATGCTTGATTATTGGTAGCGCAATGATGTTTTCCAGCACCATCATTGGAATCAAATTACTCCCCACAACAGTGTTGCATCACCGACATACCGGAGAATTAGTTGTTAGCTTATTACTGCTACAAGATTTATTCGCAATTTTAGTGCTCATTTTGCTGTATGGCACAAAAGACGGTGATTTTGCTTATCAAAGCATACTCATTGCTTTTCTCTCACTTCCATTGATCATTGCAGGTGCCATCTTATTTGTTCGCTATATTTTATTAAAATTAATCCAACGATTTGATCGATTTCAAGAATATATCTTTTTAATTGCCATAGGCTGGTGCTTAGGTCTTGCAGAGGCGGCACATTCACTGGGACTTTCTCGAGAAATTGGTGCATTCATTGCGGGTGTCACCATTGCCACCAGCCCTATTGCTTTTTATATCGCCAATAGCCTCAAACCACTGAGAGACTTCTTTTTGATTTTATTCTTCTTTTCACTTGGCGCAGGTTTTGATCTCACACTAATTGACGACATTATTATTCCTGCTGCTGCGCTGGCACTACTGATTCTTGCATTGAAACCCGTCATCTTTCGATACCTTCTAGGGGTAAGTAACGAAGACAAAAAAAGCAGTTGGGAAATTGGTTTTCGTTTGGGGCAAATTAGTGAATTCTCATTATTAATAGCATATATTGCCTTCAGCGCACATCTGATTAGCAATGAAGTCTCTCATGTCATTCAAGCAACAGCTATTCTCACTTTTTTATTTTCCACTTATATTGTCGTTTTGTTTTTCCCAACACCCATTGCAATTTCTGACCGACTCAGACGAGATTAAATGCTGATAATGACATGACCTGTCATTACTTTGTCATGTTTTTTAAGTATCCTGCCAGAAATTCATTCATACTAGGGAGTCACATGAAAATAATCAGCATTCTTTTAAGCAATGCATTGCTTACTACTTCTGTTTTTGCATCCACTTGGTCAGTCGACGAAAGCAATCAACGGATTGATTTATTAGCCAATGAATTCTCTCTATTTAACATCAATTTACCAACTGCCATAAAACATCAAAAATACACAAAAATGGCTAGCTCCCCTTTTGTATTCTTTCGAGGTAGCGCTCACCTTTACTACCGCGATTTAGCAGCAAAACAATTACTCAATAAAAGTTATTTTTTTCATACGAATGCCAAAACTTGGATCCAAGGTGACTTACACACTGAAAACTATGGCAGCTTTGACAATGATCAAGATCGAATCATTTATGACTTAAATGACTTTGACGAGTCTTGGGTAACAAGCTATTTGTATGATGTGTGGCGTGCATCTATCTCCATCGCTTTGATTGCTAAACAAAATAATTTTTCTGATGAATATACTGAATCTTTTATTGATGCTTTCAGCGAAAGCTATCTAGATCAATTAGCTGATTTCTCTGACAACAATAATGAAAAAGAT
>JAUIKI010000244.1 GCA_030430875.1 Gammaproteobacteria bacterium
CAAGACGTGAAAGTTCCAATTGTGCGCGAAGTACATCTTGTTGATTCACTCGTCCCACGCTGTAAAAAGACTCTGCAATATCTACCAATTGTGCAAAATATTGATGGCTCTCATGTATGATCTCTTGCGCGCCCACGTTGTAGTAAATATCTAAGTAATTCTCACGTGCCAAACGTACAGATTGAGCTAACTGATCTTGAGAACGGTAATCTTGCTCTTTACCAGACCACAGAGTTTGTTGAGAACGAATCTTTAGCGTTTCACCGCGAGGAAATGATTGACTGACACCAAAACGTAATTGCGTATTAGGCTCACGATCTAGGTCAAAGTTGTCGAGTGGCGCATTGAATAAGCCAACATTAAGTTGAGGATCAGGTAATTGGCCATCTGCCACTGCTGACTCTTCCAAAGCATCACGTCTAGAAAGTTGAGACTGTGAGATGTAATCGTTTTTTGCCGTGATCTCTTCAACTTCTTGCAATGTTAATGCATTGGCTTGCTGATTAAGCAACCCAAGTATTAACAGAGCCAATGAAAAGCAATTGATGAACCAATATGTCTTTGGGGGACGTTTCTTAGTTAGATCTCGCATGAGATAAATCCATATCATAATTCTCATATCACAGCTTAAAATTACTGGACGAAGAATAAAGTTTCTTGAAAAAGTGCTTGAGCTTTTAAGCTTTACACAGCACTACTAGAATGACAGATAGATATAGATTTACGCCGCTGGTGGACGAAATGGTGGAACTGGGAATTGTGTTGCAATAAATTCAACAGGCCTGAGCACCAATTGAGTTGACGAAAAGCCAATCGTGAAAGAATCGATAAAGCTAGAAAAGTGTTTAACAAAAGTACAGTTATACTCACAATTATCGCACTGTGTATGCATACCTGTTTGGCCACAGCAATCACCATTGACAATTCCTTGACTTGAACGCGCCATTTCAGTGTCTTTAGAATGACATGGTACTGTATTGTCTTTGCTATCAGATCCATATAGCACGATAAAGCTTTCTGATTCTTTGTCTACAGTGAGCATTATATCGCTACTCCACGAGCTCAAAGGCAAAAATAACATCAACAACACCATCAAAACACTTATGATAGTGCGCAATGAGCTAGTATTCTTGATGTTTTTCATTGGTCTCATATTTTATGCCTTTGTTCGACATTATATGGATAGAGTAGAATTTGCAATAATTAGTTCCCATTAAACTGATAAAGATCAAATGAAAATATCTCAATGGTAGTTTTAGTGTTAAAAACGTTACCCAAATCAACACTTTAATAGCGTTCAATATAGTCTGATGAAAATTCTATAACCGATGTTTTCCATGTCTATAAACTTAATGACTACTTTAAGATTCGAATGCCGTGAATACGTATACACCACCGTAAGCCGCATAGACGCGACCAGCTGCAGCTGGGTGCAATGATAATAACCAAACGAACAGCGCAAGGCTTGCGGCAGCAGGAATTAATACCCAGATTTGTGCTGACTTTTTTAGCCAAAGGTATGGCAAATAACAACCAACTATTTCCGCTATTGCAGTGACAATAAACAATAAGATTGTAGAAATTACCTGCATGAATTTGCCCTCAGATGGTTTAAACGGTCATGTGCAATCATTAAATTCTCATTATTCAAGCAAAAAGCGTATCAATGATCGGGCATTCTGGTTTTAATCCTCCGTCGCACTCCGAAACGAAGTTTTTAAGTGTTTTTTCGATCTTTTTCAGATCACGAATCTTTTGTTTAATATCATTTAAATGTGCAATAGTACGGTTTTTCACGTCATCACAAGTGTAAGTTTTATCATCGACAATATTCAGCAATTCCCGTATATCTTGTAGCGTAAATCCCAGCTCTCGACAACGTCGTATGAATTGGAGACGTTTCAAATGTACTTTGTTATAAATTCGATGACCACCATCACTACGCAAAGGGTTTGGCATCAAAGCGATTTTTTCGTAATACCTTATCGTTTCAATATTAACACCACTCTTTTCTGCTAAAACACCCCGTGTGATTTCATCGTTGCTGTACTGCATTTTAAATATCCTTGATCCTGTAGTAACTACAGGTTTTAACATATAACACAAGTAAACTACTAGTTGTTTAAATAGCAATGAGCATGCTGCAAAAAATTATAGAAAAAATTGGATCATTTGGTGCTATTGGCTCAGCGATGGGCTGTGCCGCATGTTTTCCTGCATTAGGCGCCTTAGGCGCATCGGCCGGTTTAGGGTTTTTATCAAGCTTTGAAGGAATATTTATTAACAAACTCTTGCCAATTTTTGCCATCATAGCGTTAGTAGCCAATATTTGGGGCTGGTATCAACATCGTGTTCATTACAGAGGGTTAATTTCAATTTTAGGGCCATTGGCAGTATTAGCTACACTTTATCCACTTTGGAAATACGGATGGAGTACGTATCTATTTTACGCAAGTCTGATTTTGATGTTTGTGATGTCTATTTTTGATCTGGTGAAGCCTGCAAAGCCACATTGTTCAATAACAGATTTAGTCTGATGGCCGAGTTAATTTTACAATCAATGATTACTTGCCCAAAGTGTGGCCATAAAAAAGAAGAGACCATGCCAACGGATGCCTGTCAGTGGTATTACGAATGCGATTCTTGCAAGACGTTATTAAAACCATTACAGGGTGATTGTTGTGTCTTTTGTTCGTATGGCTCAATTAAATGCCCACCAATACAGCAAAATAATTCATGTTGTAACTAAATTATTTTTGAGATTATATTTTCACCTGGTCTATATATACTAAATGATTGTTGTTGACTTGAAACTAATATTTAAACTTATATGAACTAGCGCAACACTTAATGCAATAATAATGGTACTGACAAGTTAACTTTTTTGCATCAGCAAATTTTGGATGAAATATTATCTATAATGTAGTTACACAATTCCAGGACGTATCTGTCGTTATTACTGAATATCAGAAGCATATAATCTTGAATTAATCATAAACACTACCAATTCACTCAATTAAGCTCTATTTCTGACA
>JAUIKI010000245.1 GCA_030430875.1 Gammaproteobacteria bacterium
CGTTGATTTACCATGCGAATAAGGCCACGTCGAGAGTGATGATCTTTCTTATGTTCGCTAAAGTGTGATTGTAAATGGTTGATTCGATGAGTGAGCAGGGCAACTTGCACCTCTGGTGAGCCAGTATCGCCTTTACTACGTGCAAATTGTTCAATAACGCCAGATTTGTTAGGGTCGCTAACGGTCATTTTAAGTCTCCATGAATATGCTGTTGAAAATTAAGCCCAGCCGCGCACATTTACAGCCGAGATCCATAGCCATGATAGCATTTTTTCTCTGTAAAACCTATAGCAATAAGCATTCACCTAAACTTACCTTTGAGACCATTGCATTAAAATTAAAATAATAAACGTGGTTAAAAAAACATATTTTTGTTGGATAATTGACCGACAACTCATTATTACATGAACTTTCTGCTTTAATCTGACGCTTTTTTCCTCATTCTTTCATTGTTGTTTATTGTAAAAGTCTAATGCTATTTTTTTATGTTTGGCCAGGGTGATTGTATTTTATGTTGAATTTTCCAACATTGATGGATTTTTTTATGGCGTTTAAAGTCCGTGGCAATCGTGTCTGCCGTGATATCTTTTAGAATAAAATCATCCAAATCATCCGTTGAAAGTTGGAAGTGTTGAAAATGTGTTGAGAAGAACAGTGTTCCCTGTGATGATAAATGGCGCATGGTTGATTGAATAAGTTGAACATGATCGCGCTGAATATCTAAATTACCATGCATGCGTTTTGAATTTGAAAAGGTTGGAGGGTCGAGTAAAATCAAATCGAATTTTTTCTTATTTATTTTTAACCATTCAGTGACATCCATCTGAATTAATTGATGCTGATCATCACTCAACCCATTTAATGCAAAATTTTTCTTTGCCCAGTCAAGATAGGTGTTTGACAAATCAACACTTGTTGTTTGTGATGCTCCATTGAGAGCAGCATGAATACTTGCTGTTGCTGTATAGCAAAATAAATTTAGGAATCGCTTTCCATCAGCCATTGATGCAATTTCAAAACGTATGTTTCGATGATCTAGAAAAAGTCCGGTATCAAGGTAGTCAGTTAAATTAATTAGAAAACTCGCTTTTTTTTCGCTGACGACAAATAGTTTTTGGTGATCATTTTGTTTTTCATATTGAGAAAGACGTTTTTGTCGTTGCCGTTTTTTGATAACGATTTGTTTGTCTGAATGTTTAAAAAGTATTTTTATTGCATTGACTGCATCTTGTAGACGTTGTTGTGCTTTTTCTGGGTCAATTGATTTAGGAGCGGCATATTCTTGCACATGAAGATTGCTGCCATAGCAGTCAATGGCTAGTGCGTAATCAGGAAGGTCAGCATCATACAGACGATAGCAAACTATATTTTCTCGACGAGCCCACTTAGCTAAATGCTTAGTGTTTTTTATCAGTCGATTTGCAAAGGGTTTGATGTCGTCATTTAGCTTAGTAGATTCTTCTGCAAAAAGAGTAAGTTCTGTTGATTCATTGATGGTATGTGTTGGATGAACTGTGCTGACCATTAATTGGCATGGAATTTTTCCGTTAAGAAATGAATGCTGTTGTTCAGGTTCTATGGCTAATGCTCGGAGGAGATGAGTATCTGCGCTGAAAATGGCAACTTTCCAGTTAATGTGTTTGGCAATTATTTTTCCCAAGCGTTGATACAGATAATTGATAGATTGCTTGTCACCTAATCGTTCACCATAGGGTGGGTTAGTGACAATTAAACCTGGTTGTAGTGCGCTATCAAATGTCCAATAAGCTAGCTCTTTTTGATGAATTTCAATGTGTGCTGAGAATCCAGATTGTTTGATGTGTTCTGCTGTACTTTTGAACGCAAACGAATCTGCTTCAAAACCGATAATTCGGGAGTGGGAGGTTGCTAACCCAGTTTTTTGTCGTTTTTTGGCTTCATTGACGACATCTTTCCACGCTGTTTTATCATGTTGTTTCCAGTTGTTTAATAGTGAGGATGCATTCGCTAGGCCAGGGGCAGTGTCCGTTGCGATCATGGCTGCCTCAATTAAGAAAGTTCCAGATCCACACATTGGGTCAATTAACGAGCCTCCAGTTTTCGCAATTGTTTGCCAGTTTGATGCTGCCAAAATAACGGAGGCAAGATTTTCTTTTAATGGGGCGATGGTGTACTGAGTTCGATACCCTCGTTTATGTAAACTGGTTCGCGTGAAATCAAGATAGATGGAGATTTTGTTTTTAATAAGATAAGCAGTAATTCTCACACCTGGATTTTCAATGTCAATGGCAGGACGCTCTCCCGTTTTTTCACGAAACTGATCAACAATTGCATCTTTAATTTTCAGCGCACTAAAATGTGTATTTCTTAGGGCTGATGATTGCCCAACAAAATGAACTAAAAATGTCATGTCAGCGGTAAAATGCTGAGTCCAATCAATTGTTTTTACTCCGTTATATAGTGATTCTGGATCTTGTCCTGGAAATGAGTCAAGTTGAAGCAAAACTCGGTTAGCCAGTCGTGACCATAAGCAAATTCTGTAGGCATCTTGCTGATTGGCAGAGAAATAAACACCATGTTGTGCTGGTTTTATGTTTTCAGCGTTTAAGCTTGCCAACTCTTTGGCTAAAAATGTTTCAAAATAGCGTGGGCAGGTAGCTAGAAAATTATGTATTGGTTGCATTGGAAATAATATTTTGGGGCTGACCCAGATAAATATCTTAGATACTGTTTAACCCATTGTTTTAATTGTACTAATTGACCTTTTGGATCACTGTTGTTAAATCGCCACTCACATGCCTTCAAATATAGCCCAAACTGCACCTTGGGAACACCATTGAATTTACGCATATGACGCTTAGTTTGCTTGCAAAAATACTTGACCATTACAATGACCAGTGATCATTGACGTATTTTTGTGATTAAATTATATTAAAAAGTGTCACGTAAGCAATTGTTTATACAAGATTAATACTGGAATTAGTGTTTTGTTGCAGTATTAATATACGTCAATTATGACGTATAAACGGTAGCATC
>JAUIKI010000246.1 GCA_030430875.1 Gammaproteobacteria bacterium
ACTTTGGTGCTGAACACAGAATATTGATCAGACACATGTGTGTATATGCCAACTGCTTTTTCATAGTACCCGTAATAGCGAGGGTAATAAGATGCTAGCAAACTATCTGCACGAACTTTAAAACGCTGACCATCAGATGATGAAATTGTTCCTGCCCCATAAGCAGAGCTTAATGGCAACCGGTGATGTTGATTAACTAACTCAGCGCTTGAGTCTGAAATTGTTTCTTCTCTTATGTAGTACTGTAGGATGTGTCTCAGCATATCAACAGTTAATCCTTTGACACTTGCGCTCATTGATACCACTCCTAAATTGGTGGCTTGGGAGATAATTGCTGCTATTAAGCTTTTATAAAATAATTTTGGACGTGATTGGTGTTTCTGAATTGGCACAAAGTAGCGGCTAAATTGCGTCATACTATCAACTTCCATTAGCAATTGTTCTATGCGTATAGTGGGCATGTTTGCATCAATTACCTTTTGGAGATGAGAGACTCCATCTGGCACATCTAACTTATCATCACGTTTTAACTTCAATTGCCCATTAATTATTTCAGCAAAGTTATCACCATCAAACAAGCCTTTAGCTTTAGACAACGACTCATGATATTTTGATGATAGAAAATAACGTGCTTCATGAGGCAGTGGTTGTTCAAGTTCTTGATATGCAACTTCTTGTTGTTCGTTCCAATTTGAGTTGCTCAGTGTCAAATCCCAAAACGACACAAACTGTCTGCTTTGTGGTAAATATAAATCCCTAGATCGAAGTGCATCCTTCATTGCTAAAGCGAGTCCAATTTCCCATATATTGTGATTAATATTACCAGCCTGGTCTTTTAGTGAAGGCATTAACTCTTTAGGAATAAATCCAGTTGGTACATTGGATGGCAGTTTTTTTAACTGGCCACTATCAAGCTGTCTTACTATTTCAATGGCTTTTAATAAGCGCCCTGATCCTTTTGCAACCTCAAATGGTAATAATAAAAATCTGGAAAAATATTTTCTTAGACTTGGATATCTCTTAATCAATAAATCACAGTAACCCCGTTCTTCAAGACGCTTATATGATTGCAAATTAATGACTGAGCTGGTGAATTTACTTTGATCTACTTTGCTCCATAAATCTTTTTTGAAAATTGGTTTATCTTCAGGCCACTCCACAACTAAATCAGCAATGGTAAGTAAAACATCAATGGCTTGCTTATTTGTTTTTCTTATTTCTTTATGCTTTTTTTCTAAGCTATTTCGGCTTTCTCTACAAATTTCTGCAATATATTGGTCATGCATTTTTACTAGGTTATCAAGCAGATATTTACGTGATTCCAATAAAAAGCATACCATCAAGGCATAACGCTTATGATCATTAAATCGTTTGATATCATGAGCACTATACCGGCGAGTTAAGCGATATAAATAATTTAATAGTGCAGGGTTGATAAGATTTTCATCAAAATTATTAATACCAGTGCTAACCAAACGGTCATAACTATCTAAGTATTGTTGTAATGATCCAATTTTTGCAGATGGTGGATATTCTTTTAATCTATTGAAGTAGGTAACTTGCTTTCCATTATCCCGTTCAAGCAAGTCATCAATCTCACTGCGCAAATTTTTAGACATCTTTTTGAAGAAAGATTCAAATAATTTAGCATGCACCTCATTACAGATATGAATAACTAACCTTTCAATGGTTGATTGGCCTGGCAGTACGATTCGGTTTACCAGTAAATACGTTTCTGCTCGACTAAATAGGTCGTCAGGCAAAGCCCCTGTAGCTGCATTCTTTTTTATCCACTTGGCTAAAGTTGACTCTGATTTTTTATTATACTTTTTGAACTCAAGATAATTTAGGATCTTGTTTCGCTGATCAATAATAGTTGCCTCTCGATCTGGCACACGAATATTAATCGTTGGGGGAAGAGTTAGTTGCGAAGAAAGATAACTCACTACTTTGGGTGATAGATCTGTAAGATTTGTCAGAAATCGCCCATAAAGCCGCATTGCACATAGCTGAGTTGCTATACCAAGTCGAAACTCTTTACGATATCGATTAACCATTTGAGAGTCACGTCGGCTGAGTGTCCAGTCTCGTGCCATTTCTTCGTCAGAAAAATTTTCTGGTAAGGTAAATGTCTTGTAGCTCTTTTTATTTTTTTGTGAGTATTTATCGTTCATCTATTTCGTAACACTTTACTTCTGAGGATTTGCAAGAGAAGCCAATTTTTCCATTAACTGCAACGAAGCATTTTCAGTTAGCTGTTGACCTTCTTCAATATAGCCCCAAACTGTGGCATCATTTTTCCAACCACCTTGTTTTTTTATCAACTCAAAATCAATGCGCTCACGTGCAGCTGATGTAGATAGACCACGACGAAAACTATGGCTACTTAGCTCAGGAACAAAATTAAACTTACATATTTGACCAAGGCCCTTCAATAGCTCATTAATTGATGAAGGGTTTAATTGGCGGTTTTGTATTTGACCCCAGCGGTTAATGGGTCTAAAAAGTGCACCAGTATCTATCTTTGAGTGATTAAGCCAGTCTTTAACTGCTGTTGCCGCACAACAATATTTGTCACCAAATGGAATGGCTCTTTTTAATCCATGACCTTGTTGATCGGTTTTAGATCTATCAATCTGTATGATTAGCCCATCTTCATCCCACTCTAAGTCTTCAATTTGTATATTGACTAACTCACTGCGACGGAAGGCACCAAAAAAACCAATCAAGACCAGTGCAATGTCTCTGTACTTTTTATTTGACTCAGGTAATTTACGCAGATGATTAAGCATGCTTGCGATATGTTCCAGCTTTAATGCTTTTGCCTTACGCTTTGGCTTACCGTGAGTGCGCTTTATGCCTTCTATTGTTTTGCGCACTAAAGGTGCTCGAGTGGGATCTTTTATTCCTTGGTAGTGGTGCCACTGACTAATGGCCGTTATATGTAGTTCTATTGTCCTGACATTCAAAACACTGGCTTTATTAAGCAGATAATCGACA
>JAUIKI010000006.1 GCA_030430875.1 Gammaproteobacteria bacterium
GTATTAGCATTTTTGCCAAATAGTAAATTCATATCGGCAAATAGTGTTCCTTGGCCAATGAGTTCTCGCATGCCACCAAGCAGCACTAAGACAATGGTAAAACCAGCCCCCATCATTAAGCCGTCAAGAAAAGCAGGTATCACTTTATGTTTTGAGGCAAAGGCATCAGCTCGGCCAAGAATGACACAGTTGGTGACGATCAATGGAATGAAAATCCCTAAAATTTGATAGAGTTCGTAGGCAAATGCTTGTATTAATAACTCTGTGCAGGTTGTCAATGCGGCAATGATCATCACAAAAGCAGGCAGCCTAATCGCTTCAGTAGTTTGGTTGCGAATCAGCGAGACAATTGTATTTGAAGACGCTAAAACGAAAATTGTTGCAAGACCTAGTCCGAGGCTGTTGACTATTGAATTGCTGACGGCAAGCAGTGGACATAATCCTAGCAATTGGACCAATCCTGGATTGTTTTTCCATAAGCCATTTAAGCTGATTTGTTTGATCGAGGTATCACTCATGATGTTTATCGTCTGTTAATAAGGTTGATTGGTGTTTGTTAAAATAAATCAATGCTTGATGAATAGCTTTTATTACTGCTCGAGAAGTAATGGTGGCCCCCGTTAGTTGATCAAAATCACCTTGGTCTTTTTTCACATTCCATCTTGATGCTAATGTTTTTTCATTGAATTGTAAAATCCAGTCTGATTTTTTTTGATCAATTTTATCACCCAGTCCTGGGGTTTCTTGATGTGTGATGGCGCGTGCCGCCAAAATCTTTCCTGAGTGATCAATGCTTACCAAAATTTTTATGCTTCCACTGTATCCATTTGGAGCAATCACAGGCAATACAACTGCATTGATTTGCTGTTGTTGTTTGGCGATATACATGAAATCTGTTTCGTCAAGATTGAGTGATTTAAAATTTGGCACTTGTTTTTTGTCCGCAATTAAATCATTGCTATAAATATTACTAGGCAAAATTTCACGTAGTACTTTTTTTTCTAAGTTGCGCTGTTGAATGCGGATACGATCTTTAGTGACAACATGGGTTGTTGCAATCACAGCAGTAGTGATGATTGCAAATGTGCCGAGTAATAAGCTGTTTTTACTAATGGATGTTAAAAACATATTAATTCAATTTTTTTAATTTGCTGTTCGGTTTAGTGTGACCAAATGTTCGAGGCTGTGTGTAATAATCTATAAAAGGTGCTGCAAAATTCATGAGTAATACCGCAAAAGCAACTCCATCAGGATAGCCGCCCCAGGTTCTGATGATGAAAATTAAAAGTCCAATGCCAATACCAAAAATAAACCGACCTTTAGGGCTGGTGGCTGATGTAACTGGATCTGTTGCAATAAAAAATGCTCCAAGCATTGTGGCGCCGGAAAATAAATGAAATAGTGGGCTGCCATGCTGATTAAAAATACTTGAAATGATTAATAGTCCAATTATTAAACCTAGAGGAGCATGCCAGCTAATTATTCTGCGTTGCAATAATATCAAGCCGCCCAGTAAAAATGCCAAGTTAATTGCCAACCAGCCATAGCTGACTGTGAATCCAAACAGATTTGTAAAGGCTTGAGATTGATTAGCCAGAGTTGACAATGATTCATTTGGTTGAATTTTTAGCGCATCTAAAGGTGTTGCCATTGTGGTTGCATCAATGTTTGTATGATCATTGAGGAAGTTGAAAATAGTGGTGAAATCTTGGGTGAATCTATCCCATTGAAAACCGTGATGACCTTCCAGTGGCAGTGGTGTAGGCCAAAGTGATAATTGAGTTGGAAATGAAATTAACAGAATGACATATCCAACCATAGCTGGATTAAATGGGTTGAAGCCTAGTCCACCATAAAGCTGCTTGGCTAGAATAATTGCAAGGCTTACCCCTAAAAGAGTTAGCCACCATGGTGCCGTGGCAGGTAGTGCTAATGCCAATAAAACTGCCGTTAGAATTGCGCTAGAATCTTTTAACGAATGGCTAATGGGTTTACCGCGGAAAAATAGAATTAGCGCTTCGGATATGACGGCAACAAGTGATGCCCACAGGACATTAATGATGACGCCCCAGCCAAAAAGATAATTGGCAACAAAAATTCCTGGTAGCGTTGCAAAAATCACCCATTGCATAATATTCCCAACCTGCTGGGAGTTTTTGGTGTGGGGGGATGTAGTGAAAATCAACATATTGGCTGTTTCATGTTCGTTTTGCTGCCGTTTGTCTGTAAAGTTTACCCGATTATCTGGTATTTATGGGTTTTTTTACTATGCTATTCGTTATAATCGTGTGTAAATTTGTTTTTCAAGATAATTTTTCACATAGGTATAAGGTTTAATTTATAAATATAAAAATGTCTTAAACATCAAACAAAGGACAAATATCATGAAAATTAATTTTGTGTTTGGTCTCATTATATTTATAACAGCAACGGTTTCACTAATGGCAGATGCTGCAGCAATTATGTAAACAGATGTTTGTGTGACTTTGTCGTCTATCGATAAAGTTTATTTGTTGTCAGATTCTTGATATTTTTTCTGTTTGACGCGCTCTACAGCTGCCTGAATTTCACTCGTTTTATTGTCTTGATCTGATGCACTTTGGCTGCGCGCCTTGGTGCGTGCTGCAAGCTTTGCTTCTCGTTCAGCTTTTTGCTTAGCGATGCGCTCTTGATGTTGCTCAAAGCGTTTTCGTGCTCGATCAGACTTCACTTGCTCCAGTTCTTGTTTTTTTATATCTCCTTTTGCTGCGCGATAGTACTGCACTAGCGGGATGTTGCTAGGACAAACATAAGAGCAAGCGCCACATTCAATGCAATCAAATAGATTATAACTGCGTAAGGTGTCATGGTCCTTTGCTTTGCTATACCAAAATAGTTGCTGTGGCAGCAAGTGCATGGGGCAGGCCTTGTCACACATGCCGCAACGAATACATGCTTGTTCAGGTGGTGGTGGAGGCAGCTCACGTTGAGTTGCAGCAATGATGCAATTCGTAGTTTTAATAATAGGCGCAGTTTCAGTTTTTAAGGAAAAGCCCATCATTGGGCCTCCCATAATGAGTCGTGATAATTGTTTTTGTTCTACACCACAAAAACGTAATAATTCATTGATTGGTGTGCCAATTAATACGTCGTAGTTTCCTGGCTTTCTTACTGCTTCACCAGTGATAGTGGTGATGCGTGATAGCGTGGGTTCGCCATGAACAACTGCACGGAAAATAGCGCTTGCTGTGCCAACATTTTGGCACACAATACCAAGATCAGCTGGAATACCGTGACTCGGAACTTCCTTTCCTGTTGCTAAATAAATCAATTGTTTCTCGCCACCGGATGGATATCGTGACGGTATTTCAACAATATGACAGGGAACTTGGCGAGATTTTTTCGCTAAAGCTTGCTGCAAAGCATGAATCGCCTCAGGTTTATTATCTTCGACACCAAGTAGGCATTGCTTTGGATTGAGCAAATAAATCAAAATATCCATGCCGCCAATGATGTCATCAGCACGTTCTCGCATGAGTCTATCGTCTGAAGTGATGTAAGGCTCACATTCAACACCATTTAAAATGAGGGTATCAATTAGCATGTGTGGCCTGGGGCTAACTTTGATTGCTGTTGGGAAGCCAGCTCCACCAAGACCTGCTACACCTGATTGTTGAATGATATTAATTACCGCATTTTTTTCAAGTAATTGATAATCAGGTGATGGGTTGCGCTCAATCCACGTATCTTTTTGATCCGGTTTAAGCACGATGCACAAATCATCTAAGCCTGAAGGGTGCGGAATAGGTTTTTTTTCAATGGCGATAATTTTACCCGATGTTGGTGCATGAACAGGTACACTGATAAAGCCATCAGCGTTGGCGATCATTTGTCCTTTGAGTACAATATCACCTACCGCAACAATAGGTTTGGCGCCTTCACCAATGTGTTGTTGGCAGGGAATGACTAATAAATTTGGAATAGGTGCCGTTTCAATCGGCGTGCTATTTGATAAGGTTTTTTTTTCTGCAGGATGAACGCCACCAGGTAACTTTCGCATTGCCTGTAATACTGTCATGTTGCAACTCCTTGATTAGCATCGGAGATAATCAATTTAGTCTTGTCAGGTTGTTCCCATTTCCAGGTTTTTGGTGTTGTTTCAATGGGGAGCATATCAATGCAATCGACAGGGCATGGGTCTAGGCATAAATCACATCCTGTGCACTCATCTGTGATAATGGTGTGCATTTGTTTTGCTGCGCCTAAAATAGCATCCACAGGACAAGCTTGGATGCATTTGGTGCATCCTATGCATTCTTCTTCCCGGATATATGCAACTGTTTTAGGTTTGATTTCACCGTGTTCAGCATCCAGTGAAATAGCTTCTCGTCCCAGTAAGTCGGCTAGTATACCAATGGTTGATTCGCCACCAGGAGGACATTTGTTAATAGCATCACCCTTTGCAATTGCTTCTGCATAAGGTCTGCAACCTGGATAACCACATTGACCACATTGTGTTTGTGGGAGAATGGCGTCAATTTGTTCGACAATTGGATCTCCGTCAACTTTAAAGCGAATCGCAGCAAAGCCTAGAATCGCACCAAAGATGATGGCTAATCCTAATAAGGAGAGAATTGCAGTTAAAATAGTCATTTGCTCACCTAAGATTTCACTAATCCGATAAAGCCCATAAACGCAAGTGCGCTTAAACCGGCAGTGATTAATCCAATAGCCGAGCCTTGAAAGGCGACAGGTACATCGGCAATCAAAATGCGTTCACGCATGGCGGAAAATAACGTTAGTACTAGTGAAAAACCTAGTGCGGCACCAAAACCATAAACAGCTGATTCAGCCAGGTTGTTTTGTGCTTTTATATTGATTAATGCCACGCCTAGTACGGCACAATTTGTGGTGATTAGTGGAAGATAGATGCCCAGTACTTTGTAGAGAAGAGGGCTGGTTTTACGAATCACCATTTCAGTGAATTGGACAACCACAGCAATCACCAAGATAAAGGTAATGGTTTTGAGGTAGCCAAGATTTCGTGGCAGCAAAATATAGGTATAGGACAAGTAGCTGCAAATTGAGGATAACGTAAGTACAAATGTTGTTGCAAGCGACATGCCCATTGCGGTTTCAATTTTATTTGAAACACCCATAAAGGGGCAAAGACCCAAGAATTGGGCAAGCACAAAATTATTGACCAAAACAGTGCTAACGAGGATTAACAAGAACTCTGTCATATATTAATAATCTCTTTTTGCTATCGAACTTTCAGAAGTTGTCGCACGCTAACTTGCAGTCATATGAATGATGCATTTTCTTTGTTCATTGCAAAGATCTTTATGTGGTTAAATTAAGAAAAACCAATATGTTAGCAGTTATTGTCAGATAAAAAGCCCATTTGTTTAAGATGGGAATAGTCACAACTATCTGATGCTATTAATTTATAATAGTTGCATTATCAATGAGCTTGCCAAGCCTTACAAGCATTTAGCTCAAGCTTATTTAGGTTATTTAGTTATAAATTTAGAGTTGGAGCTAGAAGTTAGCTGTTCAATGGCCATTTTTCTTGATAAATGCTATCTGTCTTAGCAGCCATGATGAAATCATTTCGGTGTAATCCATGAATTTTGTGGGTCCACCAGTGGACAGTTACCTTTCCCCATTCTGTTAATATTGCGGGGTGGTGGCCTTCTTGCTCAGCCAGTTCTCCAATGTGCTGAGTAAAAAACAAAGCCTGTTGAAAATCAGTGAATTTGAATTCTCTCATGAGTTGTTTGACAGAGTTGGTTTCAATGATAGACCACAAAGGAATTTGCTGGATAAGCAAACTCAGCTCATGGTCAGTAACTCCTGGAGCATTAGTTTGACATGCATCGCAGCGCAGGTGTTGTAAGTCTGATTGTGAATTATTTGGCATTTTTTAAAACATTAATGTATGGTGATAGTATCAGGCCTTTACAATAAGTTGTAATGATAAAAATGGCTAACAAGCTGCGTATTCTTGTTTTAAAACTGGCCAATAGCTAAGGCTATTATTCTGGTTTTATACCTTGATTTTCAGCTTTTTGCCTGATTTCTCCCTCATTACCTTTTATTATAAAGGCTTCGATATGTTTGAATTTACCATGAAACCGATAAATGACAAGGAGTAATTGCATGGAAATTGATATTGGAATTAATGCAGAAGATCGCAAAAAGATTGCTAATGGCTTGTCTCAATTGCTGGCTGATACTTATATCCTTTACGTTAAAGTGCACAATTTTCACTGGAATGTTACTGGGCCCATGTTTTCAACCTTGCACCAGATGTTTGAGCAGCAATATACGGAATTGGCAATGGCAGTTGATTTGATTGCTGAGCGAATTCGAGCGCTGGATCATCCTGCCCCTGGTTCTTACCATCAATTTTCCAGCTTAACTACAATTCCAGAAGAAACTGGTGTGCCAAGTGCTCAAGATATGGTTCGTCAATTGGTCGCAGGCAATGAGGCGGTTGTCAAAACAGCTAAAAGTATTTTTGCCAGCATTGATGGGGTGAATGATGAGGCAACAGCTGATATTTTGACTCAGCGAATTCAGCTGCATGAAAAAACTGCATGGATGTTGCGATCAATGTTGGGATAACGTATTTTGAGACCTTTTCAATAATGCTACAACTAGTGCAAAAATGGTTAAAAATCTCAATGTTTTTGTTGCAAAATTGGCTGTTGGTCAGTTTTGCAACTTAGTCTGACTCTTTTTTCTTGAGTTGTCTCTTTATTACAAAGGTCTTATTTAATCTTGAACTGTTAAATATCAAAAAATTATCTATTGGATGTGCTTAACTTCTAACTAGGCGGTGGCGCTTTCTTTAGTTTTATTGTGTCCGAGTGTAGGATCTATTCGGTAAGTAATTGATTTGATGGATTTGAAAATGGCTTGTTTTCTCAACGCTTGTATTAGCTCTTCTTCATCATAGCGTAATTTGGTCAGCCAACTGCCGTTCTTAACGATAATTGTTAGAATATTGCCAACAAATTGTGATGCGCAGCAATTTCCTTTATGCGGTTCTGGCAAGCAGCGATTGACTACACTTTGAATATCCGATAAAGACTGTGCTTGAGAAATGAGCTGTGATAGCTGATGATTTTTGCTAATGGCTGATTGAAATGAATGTAGCTGATATTTCATAGAATAAGCTCACAAAGGTCTGGTTTTTTGAAATAACTTACTTCAAGTTTGAATGCAGGCTATAATAACAAGTTTATGCTTGCCATGAAATCTTTGGGGGTTTAACTTACAATTTTTTGATGCTTTAGCCGTGAATCGGCCCGATTAACCTGCCTGATTCTGTCAATCATTACAAGAGAAATTTTAAGTTAACAAGAATTTATCACATAACTAGCTGGCGTTATCAATGATTACAAAATTAGTTAAAAAAACATTTGGAACAAAAAATGACCGTGAAGTTAAGCGGTTAAAAAAATTGGTTAATCAGGTCAATCAGCTGGAAGAAGAAATATCTGGTTTGTCGGATGATGCTTTGGCATCGAAAACAGCTGAGTTTAAAGAGCGACTCTCCGGTGGTGAAACGCTTGATCAGCTTTTGCCAAGTGCGTTTGCTGTGGTTCGTGAGGTGTCAAAACGCGTGATGAAAATGCGCCATTTTGATGTGCAATTAATTGGTGGCATGGTTTTGCATTCAGGGAAAATTTCTGAAATGCGCACGGGCGAAGGTAAAACTCTGGTTGCCACTCTGCCTGCTTATCTCAATGCACTGACAGGCAAAGGGGTGCACGTTGTCACTGTCACTGATTATCTAGCAAAACGTGATGCAAATTGGATGCGCCCAATTTATGAATTTTTAGGCTTGACAGTTGGAGTGGTTTTGTCAGGTCAAGATCATGAAACTAAAAAACAGGCGTATGTAGCAGATATCACTTATGGCACTAACAATGAATATGGTTTTGACTACTTGCGCGATAACATGGCATTTCGTGCTGAAGATAAAGTGCAGCGATATTTGAATTTTGCAATTATTGATGAGGTTGATTCAATTTTAATTGATGAGGCACGCACGCCCCTGATTATTTCGGGTCCATCAGATGACTCATCTGAGCTTTATAAGAAAATTAATCAAATTATTCCTGGACTGCGGGTGCATACTGAAGAGACTCCGGGTGATTTTACCATTGACGAAAAAGGTCGAAATGTAGAACTAACAGAAGAAGGTCATGAGCACGTCGAGAATTTGTTGACTGATGCTGGACTTTTATCGTCTGATGACAGTTTGTATGCTCCAACTAATTTAGGATTGCTACATCATGTGCATGCTGCATTGCGCGCACATCATGTGTTTCAAAAAGGTGTCGATTATATTGTCGAAAATGATGAAGTCATCATTATTGATGAGCACACTGGACGTAAAATGACGGGTAGACGCTGGTCAGATGGCTTGCATCAAGCTGTAGAAGCCAAAGAAAATGCACATATTCAGCAAGAAAGTCAAACATTTGCCTCAATTACTTTTCAAAACTATTTCCGTCTATATGACAAGCTTTCTGGTATGACGGGAACCGCTGATACTGAAGCCTTTGAGTTTCATCAAATTTATGGACTTGATGTGGTTGTGATTCCTACTCACAAGCCAATGGTTCGAAAAGATATGAATGATTTGATTTATCTTACTGTGGAAGAAAAGTTTGAAGCAGTTATTCAATCTATTAAAGAAGCAGTTGAGCGAAAACAGCCAGTGTTAGTTGGTACTGTTTCTATTGAAATTTCAGAGTTTTTGTCAAGTTTGCTGACAAAAGCCAAGATAAAACACAGCGTGTTGAACGCAAAATTCCATGAAAAAGAGGCTGAAATTATATCTCAAGCTGGAATGCAGGGAGCTGTCACTATTGCGACTAATATGGCAGGTCGAGGTACAGATATTGTTTTAGGTGGTAGTTGGGAAGCAGAAGTTGCTAACCTTGATAATCCAACTGCAGATCAAATTGAAAACATTAAATCACAATGGCGAAAGCGCAATAAAGATGTTCTTGATGCAGGTGGTTTATATGTTATTGGTACAGAACGACATGAGTCAAGACGAATAGATAATCAATTGCGAGGTAGATCAGGGCGTCAAGGTGATCCAGGGATGACTCGATTTTATTTATCGCTTCAAGATCGTTTGATGCGAATTTTTGCATCAGAACGAATTGGTAAATTGATGCAAGTATTAGGGATGGAAAAAGGAGAAGCCATTGAATCACAAATGGTGACGAAGTCTATTGAGAAAGCACAACGCAAAGTCGAAGGCCATAATTTCGATATTCGGAAACAGTTGTTGGAATATGATGATGTTGCTAATGATCAGCGTCGAATTATTTATAAACAGCGTAATGAATTAATGAATTCCAGTGATATTTCGTCAAATATTAAACCCATGCGTGAGGCGGTGATTAACGAGGTTATTAGCCGGTTTGTGCCGCCGCAAAGTTTTGATGAGCAGTGGGATATTCCTGAACTCGAAAAATATTTAGCGTCAGAATTTGGTTGTCAAATACCAATTCAAACCTGGTTAGACGAAGATAATAATATGCATGAGGAAATATTACGAAAACGTATTATTGAACAAATAGAAGCAATTTATAAAGAGAAGGAAAAAATTGTAGGTGAGGAGAATATCCGCTCATTTGAAAAACAAATTATGCTGCAGGTTTTGGATACACTTTGGAAAGAACATCTGGCAACCATGGATCATTTGCGTCAGGGTATTCACTTGCGGGGTTATGCGCAAAAAAATCCTAAACAAGAGTATAAGCGTGAGGCATTTAATTTATTTCAGTCATTGCTAACAAATTTGCAGCAAAATGTAATTCGAATTTTATCTCGAGTTGAAATCAAGCAAGATGATTTAGCTGAGTTACAAAAACAGCAAGAAGAAAATGAGAGAAAAGCAAAGGAAAAAATGCAGTTAGAGCATCCTAAAATGCATGCTGCAGCGCAGGCTAATCAAGACAAAGTTGGCGATGATAAAATGAAGCCTAAGGCTCAGCCTCAGCGGCGTTCTCAACCAAAAGTCGGTCGTAATGAGCCTTGTCCATGTGGCTCAGGTAAGAAGTATAAGCATTGTCATGGACATATTGGGTAAATGTTGGTTGTAAACGATTGCGAAGTGACAGAAGACCACGGTTTCACCTGTGGATAAATGAAGAGCCAGAATTCATTGCGTCACTTTTGGGCATTGAAGAGATTTGAATTTTGGGTCAGCGAGGCTGTAACAGTAAGGTCACGGATTTACCAGTGAAAATTTACTCATTATGAGGTTTATGAATGCGGTTATCGGATGTTTTGCTACCTATTCGTGGCGTTAAGCTTGGAGCATGTGCGGCTGGAATTAAAAAAAATAATGCACTTGATCTAGCTATATTTCAACTTGCAGAAAACACAACGACTGCAGCAGTCTTTACTCAAAATGTATTTTGTGCAGCCCCTGTTGTGATAGCAAAATCACACCTAAATCAAACATCGCCACAATATTTATTGATCAATAGTGGTAATGCAAATGCTGGCCTTGGTGAGAATGGTATTAAAGCAGCATTATCAAGTTGTGAAGCTATAGCAACCTGTGGAAAAATTGATGCAAGGAAAGTGTTACCATTTTCTACTGGTGTGATTGGTGAGCCACTTCCTGTTGAAAAAATTAATCATGTTATTCCTGAATTATTGCAGACACTTGCTGATGATAATTGGCAGGAAGTGATGATGGCAATCATGACGACGGATACAAAACCCAAAGGTGCATCTGTTAGCTTTGATTTAGATGGCGAGAATGTGACAATGACTGGCATTGCCAAAGGCTCTGGGATGATTCACCCTAATATGGCAACTATGTTGGCATTTGTTGGGACAGATATAAATATTGATGCTGTTATTTTGCAACATATATTAAACGATTGTGTTAAAGAATCATTTAATCGCATTAGTGTTGATGGTGATACGTCAACAAATGATGCCTGTGTCATAATGGCAACAGGAAAAGTGGCTCATCCTAAAATTACAAAGGCTGATACAGCGTTATATCAACGTGTAAAAGATGCCGTAAAAATGCTTTGTCAACACCTTGCTAAAGCAATTATTTATGATGGGGAAGGGGCAACAAAGTTTGTTACCGTTCGGGTAAATGGCGGTAAAAATTCTGATGAATGTCTAGCTGTTGCGAATACTGTTGCTGGCTCACCTTTATTGAAAACTGCGTTGTTTGCCAGTGATCCAAACTGGGGAAGAATTTTAGCAGCTGTAGGTCGCGCTCCTGTTTCTATGCTAGACCCTAATAAAATTTCGATTTACTTAGGCGATGTTTTAGTGGTTGAGAATGGTCAGCGTGCTGCAAGCTATAATGAAGCACTCGGCGTTGCTGCTTTTAAAAATCCTGAAATCACTATCAAGATTTTTCTTGGGAGAGGAGATGCATCTGATGTGGTTTGGACTAGTGATCTCTCTTATGATTATGTGAAAATAAACGCGGAATATCGCACCTAATTTTTTTAACTAAGAAAAAATAACATGAAATTATATTATCTTCCCGGATCGTGTGCTCTTGCCGTCCACATTGTTTTGGAATGGTTGGAAGTTCCTTGTGAATATGTGCAGCTAGCAAGAGGACAAACACAAACACCAGAATTTGTAGCAATAAACCCCGCAGCTAAGGTGCCAGCATTGCAATTAGATGATGGGGAAATATTCACAGAAACTGAAGCAATTTTGTTGTATTTAGCTGAAAAGTTTCCAGATAGAAAATTAGGGCCAAGTTCAAATATTGACGCACGATATCAATTTTATCGCTGGCTTTCATATCTCACAGGTGATGTTCATCCAGCCTTTTATCCTTATTTTAACCCGCAACGATATTTGCCTGATGAAACTATACATGCAGCATTGCGCGCCCAAGCTGCTATCGAACTTGGGCGATATTTTGATGTGCTTGATATGACATTGAAAAATAATGAGTGGTTTGTTGAATCAAGAAAAACTGTGTTGGATGCTTATCTTTTCGTATTTTGTCGTTGGCTTAAATCAATTCAAGAATCATTGGAGGCTTATCCCAATCTTAAGCGTTACTATCAAAGGTTGGGGCAGGATGTTGGTGTGTTGACAGCTCTTGAAGAAGAGAGCATAAATTTATAATTTTATTTAGCAAAATATTTTTATTGCTATTCATAGTTATCTAGATCGGGAGTTTTGCAATAAATCTTCCATTTTATGCTTTAGTCTGAATCATTTTTTCCTATTTTTTCTTCCATTACTGCTTGTTGCAATGTTCTCAATGTAAAAATTTGCTAACAAAGCGGGTGGTTTCTGTTATACAGTTCGTGTTGAAAATTAATTTTTTTTATTAGTATTAAAATTAAATTGACTTCATTCTATTTGATAGCTATTCTCATTAACGCCTTTCATATCAGCTATGCAGCACATGTTTTTTACAAAAAACAGCTATATTTTATTCAAAATGCTAAAAAATTTGTGGTTCGGTTTTTGTTTTTCTTTTGTTTGTCATGCTGTGTCATTTGCTAGTGATGCAGGAAGTGCTGCGCCATTTTCTACAAAAGCTCAGTTGGGAATGCAGATTTTTTTTGATGTTGGTTTATCATCACCTCCGGGACAATCATGCGCGAGTTGCCATGCGTTGCAACAAGCATTTAGTGCCCCTGATCAATCTCAGCCAACAGCAAAAGGTGCTGTTTTAGGTCGATTTGGCAGTCGGAACGTGCCAAGTATTATGTATGCTGCATTTGTTCCGCAACTGCATCATGACTCGAAAGAAAATGTTTTTGTTGGAGGGCTATTCTTAGATGGTCGCGAGCCTACGCTGGAATCGCAATCTACAAAACCATTAATGAGTCCGCTTGAAATGGGGAATGACTCAAAGTCAGAGGTGATTGAAAAATTAAAAGCGAGTCATTATGCCGCGCTTTTCAAAAGAGTATACGATGAACATGTATTTGAAAATGTTGATAAAACCTTTGTTTATTTAGCTGAAGCAATTGCTGAATTTGAACGTAGTCGAGTGTTTTCTCCATTTACGTCGAAATATGATTTTTATTTACAAGGCAGGGTGGATCTGACAGCTTCCGAAAAGCGTGGCCTAGCTATTTTTGAACAAGAAGATAAAGGTAATTGTGCGGCTTGCCATCCCAATCAACCAGATGCTGAAGGAAATCCTCCGTTATTTACCGATTTTACGTATGATAATCTAGGGTTGCCAAAGAATCCTGAAAATCCATTTTATGATATTGATTTGGAGTTTAATCCAAACGGAGAGGGTTTTATTGATAAAGGTTTGGGGTCTGTGATTCATGATGAAAAAGAAAACGGTAAGTTTCGTGTTCCCACATTAAGAAACATTGCTATGACAGCACCCTATACGCACAATGGTTTTTTTAAAACCCTTAAAGGGGTAATAGAGTTTTATAATGAGCGTGATAAAAAATCTTTTTGCAAAAATACACAACTGATCGAAAAACAAGTGCTGCACAAAAACTGTTGGCCATTGCCAGAGGTTGCTGAAAATATAAATCAAGATGAGTTGGGTGATTTGGAACTCACTGAACAAGAAATCGATGACTTAATTAATTTTCTAAATACTCTGACAGATGGATATGTCTTGAAGTGATGTTTGTGTATTATATTGTCTTTATTTTACTAATTGATTTTGTTTGTGTGTGAATAGATCCGCTAGTGGAAAAATAATGATCTGTTTATTCATGGATTTGTCAAATCAAATACCTATTATGCATTTTATGTACAAAAATTTTCATTAAGTTGATTGTGCAAGCCTGCTTTATTCATGTGGCGCTATGTCACGTGAATGGTGCTGAGTTGAAACGTTGATTTTTTTGATAATAAAGTAATGTATTAAATAGGAAGTTTGATGAAAACATTTACGGATCATGCAGTAGAAAAAATGATAGATTTATATAATAATCATTCTCATGAAGTTGGAATTCAGCTAAAAAAATCTGACCCTAAGACATATAAAAACTATGAATCCACAGATTGTGTTACCTATGTGTTGAATGTGTTAAGTTATGCCTTTCAGCAAATGGGTAATCCTTCAGCTGGAAAAAAAGCATTTAATGTCGGTGCAAAAGGAACCAATTTAGCAAAGTATCTGGTGAATACGCATGGTTGGAAAGGAATATACATCAATCCAGATGTTAAGCACCCGTTTGATGCCAGTGACGAACACACTTATTCATATCACATAGTAAATAAAAAATGTACGTACTATGGTGTGCCAGTTAATTATAAAGTTGTGAACTATCGTCCAACATCAAAAACAGATCATAATTTTCAAGTATTAAACAAAACAGCACCCATGACTGACTTGAATCCAATTGATTACTTTAGTTTGATAACTGTTAGGCTTGGTGTTGGTATATCTCGTGGTGGGAGCCATACCTGGCTATTCTCCCGAGGAATGGTCTATGAAGTGCATTGGGATAGTATAGGTGCTGGTTTGTATGAAGCATCTCCATTATTAACGTATGAGTGGCTAAGTGGAGCAATTTTTGTTCCTAAGGAGCAAGCATTTAGCTATTTTAGAGGCTCGTCAATACTCAAGTGCAATTAGTCTGATGAAACGATTATTATTAGTTTTTTCTTTAGGGCTGTTGATGGGATGTGCTAGTCACAATTCTCAGCAGATGGTAGTGCTTGATTATGATGATTTTGGTCCACAGGTGATTGCCAATGAAGTGCTTGGAATGGCATGGTGGCAGTGGGATAACCACGGTGATTCTAGGCACAGAAATTATGATGTTAATGTTATTGTGTATCGATACGTGGCTTTGAAAGATGTAGCTAGCCAGTATCCTGTCAACGTTGAAAAAAAAATTGATTTCAGATACCTTCACTATCAAAAAGCCTTAGACTATTTGGATGAAAAAATTGCTGAAAATGCCATTGAAGCAGTGACAGAGACATTAAGAAAAACACGAGAGAAAATTATTAAGGAGCTGGGCCGTTAAGCATTGGCCGTATTGTTGATGCACTGACATTTTTGCAAGAAAGTTTCAGCTATAAATTCTTAGTCATAAAAAACAGCAAAGAAAAAGGCTAGAACAAACATCAAGTCAATGGTTGAGTAACAAAATTTAACGATAAAATGATAGCTAGCAGTTGGTGAATTCGATGCTGAAAACAAGCTTTTTCTAGTTACCTTCAAGTTTTTAAATTGTTAGGACAATGGTCTTGCGCTATAGTTTTTGAAGCTAATTAGACACCCAGTTTGGTTTTGGTTGATGCATGTTCGGCGATATAACTCTAAGGGTTTTAGTATCAAAGCGACAAAACAAACCACCTAACAAGTGTGTTAGGTGGTTTGGTGGAAAGATCATGGAATTATTTCTATTGGTTTTGGTATTTCTAGTTTGAGATCATCTATTATTGGTAGATCAATAGCTGGTACGATAGGGGTAGGCACCATATCAATAATTACCGGATGATCAAATGGAGACATCAAAATTTGATTTCCTCCCGCTTGCTGAATTCGTTGCGGCAAGATTTTAGGTAACTTAGTATCATCTGGTCCTAAAATAGGTCGATCACATTCGTCTTTCCTGCTGCCGGTGCCGCCAATTCCACCGCAACGATCCGCAACATTACCTGTGCCGCCAATGCCGCTTGCAGTTTGTGTTGAGGTGATGGAGTGGGTTGTGCAGTTAACCAAAAGTGGCAGGCTGCAGATGAGAAGAGCGTTCCGAATTTGTTTTGAGAAGCCGTTATCCATTAATGTTATTATCCTTACGTAGAACAAATTTTGATCATTATAGTGTTTTTCCTGGCAAAAAACAATGATTTTTGATTATTGTTTTGTTGATATTGTTACGCTTGAAATTTAAGTATTACTTCTAACATCTGGATTAAGATAACTTTTTAGGAAGGTTGTTTAGCGTGTCTGGAAAGCTACACTCAGTTTTTTCTCAGTAATTGAGCAGTCAATATTACAGTACTAATACTAATTAAAGACTAAAATTAACCTCAACTCTTTGAGGGTATTCATTTTAATGCGCTTAAAATAAAAATGACATCTGCTTGAATAATGACCAGCTCTATTGTAGTATCGATAGAAATATAGAAAATAAAGTGTATTCTACAACAATCGCTAGTCAAAATAATAAGAGTTGTTTTACATGAATAATAATAATTTCAATTCAATTATTGGTAGACTTCAGCATCATGCGGAGTGCCAACCTGATAATTCTGCTTTCGTTTTTTTAGATGAAGGTGGCGCTGAAGAAGCTGTCTCTTATCGACAACTTCATAGCAAGGCGAGTAACTTATCGCAGTATTTACGTGGAAATAATTTGCATAATAAGCGAGTTTTGCTGCTTTATCATTCTAATTTTGAGTTTATT
>JAUIKI010000247.1 GCA_030430875.1 Gammaproteobacteria bacterium
TAATGCTGCGCACACTGTTCATCCAGTTGCAGGTCAAGGGTATAATTTGTCGCTGCGTGATGCAGATTGTTTAACTGATCTTTTGAATAAGAAACAGGGTGGTTTATCCTCGATTGGTGAATTAGCTTTTTTGAGGCACTATCAGCAACAACGACAATCTGATCAACAAAAAATTATCATGGCAACACATCAGTTAATTCAATTATTTTCAATGAAAGGTAAAGCTTTTCAACATGTGCGTGCGAGTGGATTGGTGGCGTTAGATTTATTACCTGGATTAAAACACTGGTTTGGTCAGCATGCAATGGGGTTGTAAATAACGTTACTATTTTTTATCGTTATCGTTATCGTTATCGTTATCGTTATCGTTTTAGTGTAAAAGTCTTGGCATAACAATATTGGTAACTTATCTGTAGAAACATTAAATCGAAAATAGAATATTATGCAAAGTTATGATGTAGTAGTTGTTGGTGGTGGAGTTATCGGATTGGCATTGGCAAGTTCGCTTGCAAAGGCAAATTTCCATGTTGCTGTTGTTGATAAGAACTCTAGACCAACATTTGTCGAACATGATGCATTTGATTTACGTGTCAGTGCCATAAATTTACGCTCCAAAAATTTTCTGGATAAATTAGGTGTTTGGAAGAAAATTAACCCTAATCGGATAGGTGATTTTCAGGGCGTGCATGTTTGGGAGGCAGATGGTACGGGAGAAATTGCCTTTGATGCTGATGCGTTGCATCTTGAAGATTTGGGATATATTGTTGAAAACAGTGTATTGCAACATACATTATTTATGGCATTAGAAAGTGCGCCAAATGTGACGTTTTTTTATGAGCAATCAGTAATAGATATCAGTGAGCCATATGTAGCCTCAAGTGGCGAACAACGTTTTTTAACGTTGGCAAATGAACAATCTATTGAAGCGCCATTAATTGTTGCGGCTGATGGTGCGCAATCTCAACTACGGCAGTGGGGAGAGTTTGCAGTGAAAGCCTGGGATTGTGCGCAAACAGCAATTGTTACAAATGTTGTTATTGAAAAATCCCATCAAAATACAGCGTGGCAAGTTTTTGACACGCGAGGAACGCTAGCATTTTTACCGTTACCTGACAGAAATGGAAAGCATCAGGCTTCAATTGTTTGGTCGGTGGTAACTGAACTGGCAAATGAATTATTGCGGGAGTCTAATGCTGAATTTTCTAAATCACTGACACAGGCACTTCAAAATAGATTAGGTGAAATACAATGCATTGATTCACGATTAAGCTTCCCGCTGATGCAGCGCTTTGCAAAAGAGTACGTTAAACCTTCGTTGTTACTCATTGGCGATGCTGCTCACACGATTCATCCGCTTGCTGGACAAGGATTAAATTTAGGGTTGAGAGATGTATTGGTTTTAAGTGATGAGCTTGTGCGAGCAAAGCAGCGTCAAGATGCCCTTGGTAGTCTTTATGTGCTTAAGCGTTATCAACGTCGATGCTTTGGGCATAATTTATTAATGCTGAGTATGATGGAAGGTTTGAAACGATTATTTGCTGAAGAGGCTTTGCCATTTCGTTGGTTGCGAAATCAAGGAATGAATTGGGTAAATCAATTGTCGCCAGTTAAGTCACAGTTGATGACAGTAGCGACAGGAATGGATGATGATGTGAATATGAGCTGGTTAGATGATTGTAATCAGAAACTTTTATCAGAATAATGTATTTTAAATATATTTGCCAAAAACTGTAAAGGTCTATTGGGTTATTTAGAGGCGATTGAATTTTATTACAATGGCCTTGAAGCTGATTTGATTGTTGATACAAAAAACCCTGCAGCGCAGGGTTTTTTTCAAACAGTTGAGAGTGATTAGGTTAGAATTCAACATTCAACCTTGCTGCAACTCCCCAAGCATTTAATTGATCGCCAGTTTGGTAATTACCATCAAAGCCAATGCTAACTTGTTTACCTAGTTCAATGTCAAATCCTGCGCCAACCCCCATAGTGATTTCGCCACCATCATTTGAATGAATTCGTGCAGATTGTCCAGCAAGATCAACATATTTCACATCAAGTTCGCGATCATTATCGCTATGTTGAACATGCAAGTTTAAATGAGGACTTATTTTTGCACGACCAACATCAAATGATGTCCCAAAGTTTATGCCAATTTCACTGCTAATTTCAGTGGTGTTTTTGGGGTTAACTTCCAACGCAAGGCTGCTAGTATGGTTTTCACGTTTTTGTAGGCTTTCTTCTTTAATCGTGTCAACGTTGACACGACTTGCAATCATTCTGGCATAAGGATTGACATCGACATTAGTTAGATCAAGGTTAAAGCCTAGCTCTAACATAGCGTCGATAGATGACGCTTTGGTTTTGCTTTGGAAATTTCGGCTAAAATCAGAGTGGAAGGTGACTTGCCTGTCCATTGAATAATTGCCATGTTGATAGTCCAGAGCGCCAGTAATGTAGCTATTTTTGCTCAATAATCCATGGTGATTAATGTAGGTTGTAAGACCAAAAACTTTTCCATTAGCACTTCCAACTGGCAGGCCATTATCAAGTTCAATTTCACTTGAGATGTTATAGTAATTGGCAGCAGCGCCAAGTGTGACGTTATCTGTCATAGCAACATCAAGGCCTGCAACCAATCCGCTGATATTTGTTTGATAGCGATTGTGTTCATCAAAACTGCCTAAATCAGATTGACCATAAACCCCTTCAAACCAAACAGTTGTTTCAGTATCACTAGATGGCTGAGGTTGATTCAGTTGATTTGCAACAGTCGTCAGTGTTGTTCGACTTGCTTCCAACATGCTTTGTGTAAGTGCATGATAGACTTCGCCGTTATTTAATCGAAGTGTTTTTTCTAGTGCCGACACAGTATCAATTGAATCAAGATGATTAAGATAGGTTTCAATATCACCATCATATTGATTATTATCTAAAATGTCTGAATGGTATGTTGCCCAAAGAATATCATTTTTCTCAGTCAG
>JAUIKI010000007.1 GCA_030430875.1 Gammaproteobacteria bacterium
CAAAGCCCAACACTCCCAATTATTTGTTTTCCCCAAATGCACCCATATCTTCTCTCATATTTGCTCCCCAATCTTTGGATAAAATGCCTCGAGGCTAATATTGATCATCGCTCTGAAAGATTAACGGTAAAAAATAAGTCGTACCTTTTAATATTATTTTCAGATTCATGTTGGGCTTTGCTATCGCTCAGCCCAACCTATACGGATTTCGCTTCTTTAGAGATAGTATCTACGACCACTAACATAGTCATTTTTTGCAGCACATTAGCAATTGCAGCAACTCATATCTCTTTCATTCATAAACATCCTTTTCGATTATAAATTCATATGTTTTCTCTCCTGAAAAAATGCCTTCTACTCCAAAACATCTTTCATAAAACTGAATTTGTTTTTCTTTATTGTACAAAATGATTGTGCTGGATCGTGTGCCATATTGTGGGCTTTTGATAAAACACGATGACAGCAACTGCTCGAACTCAAAACCAATTCCAGTGTCTGGTAATTCATGATCTTGTGCTTTGGTGTCATCTGCCAAAATGGTGAATAATTTTTTGATATCGACCGGTTGTGTTAACTGTTTTTGCAAAGCTTTCTTGCTGCGTAATACTTTTGGCCAGGGTGTGTCAAACAGATGATTGCTGATGCCGTAAACTCCTGGTTTAATCATTTGATGTTTTTCTGTTTTGTAGTTGGTTATTTTATTACTGGCATAACATAACTTTTTACCGTCAAATAGTAACGCGTTATATCCATCATATTGTTCTGATTGATCAACTAAATTTTGGCAATATTGTTCACTGCTGATCTCGCTGCTTAAAAAATTGATCGGGATTTCTCCTCGTGATTTAAACAGCGAATTGTTTGTTTTCTTTTCTCGAAAATTGGTGACCGCTGCAAACCGCCCTGCCTTACTCACTCCCAGCCATGTGCCACCGGACTGCAAATCTTTGCCTGCCAAAATTGTCGGGGTTTCTGGCCAAAACTGTGCAGCTCGTGTCGGTCGTTGATAAAACTCATCACGATTGGCTAACACAATTAGTGGATAATCTGGGTGCACTTGATAAGCAAAAACAATGAGGCACATAATGACCACAGTGAATCTTTTATAAAATGAAACTGACTATTAAGCATAATTCTTTTCATTAATTAATGATAGAACTAAATGCGCGTCATAGCGAGCGATCGAAAGACTCGCTTGGCCATCCAGTGACGTTAGATGTTATGGCAATGTCATTGTTTCTTCCTTCAAACAACAGACTAAGCAATGACACCTGATTTTTATCGAAGCAATCTTTGGATTATTTTATGCTTGTCGCTTTAATGCAATGATCTCAAATTTTATTGCATGCGCAAATCACTACAATTCGTTACCACTGCACTACCTGATCGAATTTCCTTGAGTGTTTGACTGAGTGATTGCAGTGATTGACTACAACTTTCAGGTGGAATTACAACCTCAATCAAATAAAGCCCTTTTATTTGTTCTGCTTCATTCAATGCTGCTTCAAATTCACCAATTTTTTTTACTTGTTTTGCTTTTCCATAATCCAACAAATCACACACCTTAGCGTAATCCCAATTATGGATTTTATTAAAATCACCATCAATAATCATACGTTGCGTTCCAAACCCAGCATTATTAATGATAATCACCACTAAATCTAAATTATATTTAGCTGCTGTCGTCAACTCCATGCCTGTCATTTGAAATGCACCATCACCAACCAGCACATAAGCTTTTGAATATTTATCCCCCATAATAGCACCAATGGCAGCTGGTACTGCAAATCCCATCGACGTGTAAAACGCATCAGAAATAAATGTTTTACTATCTTTGGTTCGCAAGTTGACTGATCCAAATAATGAATCACCGGTATCAGCGACAACCAAGGCATTTTCTTTTAAATGCAGCCCAAGCTCATGAAAAATATCTTCTGCTGATATCGGTTTATCATAATCTTTTTCAGGAATAACATCGAGCTGATGAAAAGGATTAGGGTTTTTTATATTTGCATTAACAGAAATTTCAGCATCGACCAAAGCTTGTAAAAATTTACAAAAGTCAATTCCTTCATAATTATGCAGTCCAATTTGCACACGTTCATGCGACGCAAATACCACATTTTCACGTCTGATACGACTGGTGTACATTCCAAGAAATACATCCGAAATATTCGTGCCAAGCATTAGAATGCAATCACTTTGATCAATATACTGCTGACATGCTTGTTCAGATAAACCGCCACTATATACACCAATATAATTAGGATGATTTTCACGAATAACACTTTTGGCCTGAATAGTACAAGCAACGGGTATTTTCAATTTTTCAATTAATTGCTCAACTAAATTGATTACTCCATATCGCTGCACTTCAACATCCACTATAATCACAGGCTGTTTTGCTTGCTCTAACTCTTTAATCGCTTCATTCACACTGACTTTTAAACCCAACTCATCATTTTTCTCCAACTCAAGATGTGACTTTGCATGACGAATATACTTGGGGATTTTTGCATCCATTAAATCAAATGGAATCTCAATGTAGCCAGGTAAAGAATGAAACATAACGGCTTGTGTCACTCGTTCAACTTCAGCAACCGCATCATCAATGCTTTCAATGATTGTTGCACAACAAGTAATTTCTTCATAAATTCGATGCTGTGTAGCAAAGGTTTTTACTTTATGGTGCAATAACTTATCGTGGTAACGATCCTCAACTGAAGGCGCACCCGATAAAACAATCACCGGACTTTTTTCAGCATAAGCACAGGCAATACTATTGACCATATTGAGCCCTCCCACACAATAGGTCACACATGCTAGTCCTAAACCATGTACCCTTGCATAAGCATCTGCTGAAAAACCGATGGATGGCTCATGCGCCATCGTAATCAATCTGATTTCAGACTCTTCCAAGCATTTGAATAATGGCAACGCATAATCACCTGGAATACCAAATGCGTGCTCTACACCAAGTTGGTGATAATAATCAAATAAATACGCCCCGAATGTTTTTTCCACTTGGACCTTTGCCTTAATTAATATAGGTTCACTTAATTTAACTGTAGCACAATTAGTAAATTGTGCTTTTGTTACCTATCCCCAAAAGTTGACCGGTTAACCGTTACAAACTATTTCAAATAATCAGTTACGGATAACCTGGATGCACTTAATAAGCAAAAATAATGAGGCGCATAATGCTATTGATCAGTGAAATATATCTTGAAAACTGAAATAAAAACATTAGGATAAAATGCAATAGTCTTAGCTCTTGATAATCTGATTGCGAAATACAAATGGCACTGGATTACCGCGCACATCACAATAGGATCACCCTTGCCTTCATCAACATAATGCATCCAGCCAGCAGGCAATTGAAAATTGCAAAGCTTAAATGGATATTTCTGAGGACCAACCCAGTCGGGATTATTTTCTGTTGTCTTGTTTGGAATTTTTACATTATTTTCTAACTTTCATTTTTTTTAATTTTTTTTCTTAATATAATATTTGGCAAATTCATTATTTTCATTGATTTCTAACGCCTTTTGATAATTCTCTTTTGCTAAATTCCATTTATCTTGTTTGTGGTATGCATAACCCAGATAAGCATAGATAGTGTCATTATTTGGACTTAACGCTAATGCTTTTTTATAACTTTTAATAGAGTCTTCATATTTCCCCATAATCTCATGAGTAATTCCTTCATTTATGTAAAAACCAGCATTTATCTCTATCGACAATCCTTTATTTATCGTTTGCAATACTTTTTGGTAGGCATGGTTTAAGTTTTTTTGTATTGCATTTTCATCAATCTTGATATTAAGCTTTTCAACTAATATTTTTTTCATCACATTTGCCATTGATCTTAATTCTTTAACTAATTTACTAGACTCATTAAGCCAGTACACACTATTATTTTCCTTAGTTCTATAATAGCTTTTTAATGGTTCAAACCACCAAGCATCAAACTTTGAGCTTTGCGAAAGATCTGTTAGCGTGTTCTCATCAGGCAACCTCATACAACCATAGTCATTACTAATGGTGTATGCATTTGTTCTTATCACACTATCTCTGGTCAATTTGATATAGTTATTATTAATAAACTTCTCTTTTTCATCATCAGCAAAAATTAATGGCACTATGGGATACCACATCCTTATTAAATTGTAATCTTTTTGTATTTCTGCCTCTTTCACTATCTCACATATGACTTGTTTTTTAAATCCAAAATCTTTGCAGGCACACTATCCTCACCCTGCAACTTCCCACTATCGACAAATTTTTGCCAAAGCTCAGAGTTCACAAAACAGTAAAGTAATGGTTTATTTAAAACGCCTAACCTCTCTGCAAACTCTTCTCCCCATGCTTCCTTGGGATTGCAAAAAACACCAATTTCAGGATTATCTTTTTTATTCCACTGAAGTGTTGGAGTCCTATATAGACTGATACAACCCGATAATTCATCAAAAAAATCTTTATATGTAAAATAATCAGGATGTTCGCTTACTTCAAATGCATAGGCGTATTTACGCTTAACTAGTGTATTAATAACCTTAAATTCTGTGGACCCGGTATCCCACCATGATTGAAAATCATATAATGTGTAGAAAATTGAGCGGTAATCCAAATCGATTCTGTTACTTTCTTGCAAACGATTAATTGAGAGTTCTGTCAAATCTTCAAATTCATGCATAGACATAAATGAATTCACCTTGTTTTAGCCATTTTTGGGATAAAGGAAATAAAAACCTTTGCAGAAAGAAAATTAAACAAGTTCGTAGGTCAGTCTTAGCCAAAAGTGAAGTCAAAACTGCACGATGTGCTAATATAGCTATTTCAATCATCTCCTTGATCATCAGGCTTGGCTGGCACGCGATAGCCTTCGTCAGCCCACTCACCTAAATCAATTAAACGACAACGCTTGGAACAGAAAGGTCGATAGGGGAAGTTTGCACTCCATTCAATGGTTTTTTGACAGGTTGGGCACGCTACTTTACTAATTGTTTTTTTCATTCTTTTGGACCAATGTTAAATAAAATTGATGCAACGCCTCAACATTTTCTTTAAGTGTTGCAAAGTCTGCATCATTAATAATTACATCATCTGCTTTGGCTAGACGATCGACTCTCGATAATTGGCTTTTCATAATAGCTCGAACTTGTTCAAAAGATTGCTGATCTCTCGCCTGCACACGCTCTAACTGCAAATTTTCTGGCACATCTATCACCAAAACTCGATCAACCAACTGAGATTGTTTTGTTTCTAATAACAAAGGCGAAACTAAAATTGAATAAATCGATGTTGATTGCTGTAATTTTTTTTTAATTTCACTCTCAATTAACGGATGCAATATGTTTTCTAACCACTTTTTTTCAGCCGGGTCAGAAAATATAATGTTTCGCAACTGGCGTCTATTCAATGTTGCGTCTGCTTCTAAAATAACTGGACCAAAGTGCTCAATGATCGCTTGCAAACCTTGACTGCCTGGCAACACAACTTTTCTTGCAACCACATCAGCGTCAACCACATCAACACCCAGCGATTCAAACAAATCACTGACAGCTGTTTTACCACTTCCGATACCTCCTGTCAGCCCAATGATCAACATATAAAATCTCTTTATTTATTACGCTAAATCATCTTAACAAAAGATGACTAAACCGCAAAGCAAACCCTTGTTAATTGGCATATTAGACCTTGGTAATATAAGGCAATGGAAGAAAAATGCAGGAGAAAGATTCAGATTAAGTCAGAATTAGCACAGCTAAGCATCATCAATATTAACTACTTTGTCGGACAATATGCCAAAACTATCCAGCAATTCCTATCCCATACCATTCAAACAATGTGTCCCGCCAAAAAATTATCATGACACCCGCAATCGCCAAATACGGTCCATAAGGAATAGGTTTATCTCTATCTATTCTTTTCAAAAGAATTAAACTAACACCAATGAATGCACCCAGAAAGGCAGACAGAAACACCATGATTGGCACCGCTTGCCAACCGAACCATGCTCCCAACATAGCTAATAATTTGAAATCACCGTAACCCATACCTTCTTTTTTTGTTAAAAGCTTAAAAAGCCAATATACACTCCATAAGATTAAGTAACCAAACATAGCACCGTAGACAGCATCAAGAGGTGAAACCATTCCTAATTGGCTATTCACCAATAATCCAAGCCATAGAACTGGCAAGGTGATTTGATCAGGTAACAACATATGATCTAAATCAATCATAGTTAAGCAGAGCAATGCGCAGCTTAATAACATCAAGCTCAAACTAATCGGTGTCAGTCCATATTGACAAAAAATCAATCCGAACAACAACCCTGTGACTAATTCAATTAGCGGATAACGCAACGAAATATTTTGGTGACATGATCGACATTTACCTCGCAAAATCAAATAGCTAACAATGGGGATATTTTCCCAAATTGCTAACTTATGCTGACAAGACGGACAATGCGATGATGGAAATGCAATATTAAATAATTCAGGTTGAGTCTCATCTTTTGGTAAGTTCAACACCTCACGGCTTTGCTTTTTCCATTCTTGTTGTAACGTAATTGGCAGGCGATGGATGACAACATTGAGAAAACTGCCAACAATCAACCCAAGAAGTGACAATAAACTAAATACATGCCAAAAATAATCCACAAAAAATTCTGCAGGCAAACGTGCTTTCCTTATTCATTCACGAAGAATGCTCATTTATTTTAGTGATGTTAGTAAATTCTTATGGGCTTGGTTAATTCAAATATTTTTACAGCACCGATGCCATTTTGAAGATAGGCAAATACATAGCCATCACCAAGCCACCCACTAACACACCCAAAACCAACATGACAATAGGTTCAATCAGACTTGTTAAATTGTCAACTGCATTATTCACTTCTTCGTCATAATAATCAGCCACTTTGTTTAACATCTCATCAAGAGAGCCTGATTCTTCACCGACTGCAACCATTTGAATAACCATATTAGGAAAGAGACCGGAAGTACGCATTGCAAAATGCAGTTGCTGACCAGTTGCCACACTTTCACGAACCTTTTGAATCGTGTCAACATACACTCGATTACCCGTTGCACCAGCCACAGAATCCATGCCTTCTACTAATGGCACGCCAGACGAAAATGTTGTTGCCAATGTTCGACTAAATCTTGCAAGTGCTGCTTTTTCCAAAATTTTTCCGATGATAGGCAATTTCAATATATATTTATCCAGCAGATAAGCAAATCGCTTTGACCTCTGTCTTAGCTGAAAGAACCCCACAATACTTAATGAAATGAGTAGAAAACCCATCCACCACCACTGCTGAGCGAGTTCTGACAAGTAAATGACAAACTTAGTGTAAATTGGCAACTCTGCACCAAAACTTTTGAAAATTCCCTCAAACTCTGGCACAACTTTCACCAGCAAAATAATGGTAATCACAAAGGCAACAAACAACACCGTTGCTGGATAAAACAATGCTTTTTTAACCTTACCCTTCAAAGTTTCCATACGCTCTTTGTATGTCGCAATACGATCCAGCATGATATCAAGCGAACCTGATTGTTCTCCAGCTTCAATGAGATTACAAAATAATGCATCAAAATATTTAGGATGCTTGCGCAAAACGACAGAAAGACTATTACCACTGGCAATATCTTGTTTAATTTTTAGCACGAGTTTTTGCATTGATGGATTTTCTGCTCCATCAGCTACAATATCGAATGCCTGAACCATTGGAACACCAGCTTTCAACATAGTCGCCAGTTGACGTGTGAACAGCGTAATATCCATTGGAGATATTCGCTTTCCAAACATTGTTAACAATGATTTGGGTTTTCGCTTCACTCTGGTTGCATTAATGCCTTGCTTTCGCAGCTGGGCTTTGGCCAATGCCATGTTAATGCTGACCAACTCACCCTTATTGAAATGACCGGAGCGATCTTTCCCTTCCCATAAAAATGTTGTGTTTTGCGCAATGCTTCTCGCCATAATTCACCTCATTAATCAACGGTTACACGATTGATTTCATCTAACGTTGTGACACCTTGCTGAACTTTTTTCAATCCCGATTGACGTAGATCAAAATACCCTTCTTGTCTTGCTTGTTCGGCCAACTGCATTGAATTACCATCACTCAAAATGAGCTCGGCAATGCTTGGTGTCATTGGCACCACTTCATAAATACCAATTCGACCGTGATACCCTTGATGACAGCGCTCACAACCCACTGCTTTGAAAATCTGTATGTTTTTCAAATCGTGGTGATCGAACCCAGCTTCTAACAAACTTTCTTTAGGCAACTTCAAAAATTCTTTACAAAAATCACATAATCGTCTCACTAAACGTTGCGCAATGATCAATTCAACAGACGATGCCAGGTTATAAGTTGGCACGCCCATGCTTCGCAATCGCATCATGGTTTCTGCAGCACTATTAGTGTGCAATGTTGACAGCACCATATGACCTGTTTGTGACGCTTTGATGGCAATTTCAGCCGTTTCCAAATCTCGGATCTCACCAACCATAATCACATCAGGATCTTGGCGTAAAAAAGCTCTCAAAGCAGCTGAGAAGTTCAACCCAACTTTGTTGTGCACATTTACCTGATTCACACCTGACAAATTAATTTCGACAGGATCTTCAATCGTGGAAATATTTCGATCATCGCGATTAAGCAGACTTAATCCTGTATAAAGAGAGACTGTTTTACCACTTCCTGTTGGCCCGGTGACTAATATCATCCCTTGTGGCTTATAAAGTGCCTTTAAATACAGTGCTTTTTGATCTGGTTCAAATCCTAATTCATCGATATCAACTTTGCTAGCAGAGGAATCTAGAATTCTTAGTACGACTTTCTCCCCAAAAACTGTAGGCAATGTATTAACTCGAAAATCGATGGTTTTTGCTTGAGAAACGCGAAGTTTAATATGGCCATCTTGTGGTATGCGACGCTCAGAGATATCCATACGTGACATCACTTTGATACGACTTGCAATTCTGTTAGCTAATGATAACGGTGGCTTAATTGCTTCATGTAAAATGCCATCAGTTCGAAATCGAATTCGACAATATTTTTCATAAGGTTCGATATGAATATCTGATGCTCTCAGTTTAATGGCATCTAATAAGATTTTATTCACAAAACGCACTAAAGGAGCATCATCAATATCCTCATTTTTTGTAGCATCAGCTTTCTCTGAAGTATCAATGACATCCAATTCTAAGGTTTCAAATTCAGAATCTGCAAACCCTGCAATTGCTTGATCACCATCTTCTAAAAAAGTATCAATGGCCTTGGTGAGCTTTTCCTCTTCAACCAAAATAGCTTCGGTATTCAATCCACTATGAAATTTAAATTCATCCAATGCAGTAATATCCGTTGGATCTGAAACAGCGACATACAAACGTGTTCCTCGCTTAAAAAGCGGTAGTGCATGATGACGTTTGATTAACCTATCACTAATCAATCCTCGCGGAATCAAGTTTGAATCAAAAGCATCCAAATCCAACAATGGTTCCCCAAATGATTGCGATGCTGTCATCGCAATTTGTTGACTGGACAAAAGTGACGACTTCACTAAATGTGACACCAGAGAAACATGCTTATTTTTTGCCTCTTGCGTTGCCTGGCAAGCTTGTTGCTCTGTTAACAACTTCTCGATAACTAATTTTTTTGCCAAGCCGTTGAGTGGCTGAAAGTCTTGATTGATTAACATATAAAATTATTTAGTTTGATCATCTATATTCAATTTTTTCATAAAAAAAGATTAAGCACATTCTTATTCACCTGGTATTGAGCGTAGATTAAGTTTTCTTAATCTGCCAATTTTGCTGTCGTATATTGTTTATTTTGGATGCAAGCAAATAGCGAGATCTTTGCAATAGCACCCTATTGATAAAAAACAATCATCCAAACCGATAATTTTTTAACCATTTAATTTGACTTTACCCCAATCTTGGTCAATACCTTACATACATGACTGGCAGGATTTTTTCGAAAATCGCAGCATGTTTTCAACAAAAAGCTGACAGGAATATCATCGATATGTGACTTGAGATCAACCAAGAAACCTTTGATGATGAATGACATTAACTTATTTTGACTTATCAGGAGATTGCTTCATGAAAAAACAACAAGGTTTTACACTCATTGAATTGATGATTGTGGTTGCCATCATTGCTATTTTAATCACGGTGGCATTACCTCAATATCAAAACTATACCGTGCGTGCTAAGGTATCTGAATTACTAATGGCTGCTGCCGATGCAAAAATATCCATTGCGGAATTTGCGCAAGTCAATGATACACTCACAGCATCAGGCACTGGGTTAACCATTAACACTGATAGTAGCTATGTCACTGGAGGATCTGTCGGCGCAGATGGCCCAATTACAGTAACCGGATCTGCTGCTGCTTTAGGCGCAGAAAGTGATGTATCGATCACTCTCAATCCGACGTTACAAGCCTCTGGCGTTGTTACTTGGGAATGTGATGGTGGTGTAACTCCTGCCAAATATCTACCTGCTACCTGTCGTTAATTCAAGATTGATGGCAACCGTGTGTAAAGCTGATAAATAAATTCCTCAGCTTTACACCTTTCAATTAAATAAACTTGAACCGTCTCATCCAATAGAATTATTCCTCAAAAAACAGCATAAATCACTTATACTGTATTGTGATTTTCACTGCTAATAAACCAACAAACCACAGTCACCATAGTGACATTAATATTATTTGTACTTTATGAAAAAAAGCAGTATTCTCACTCGAATCAATCATTCGAAAACCTGAGATCACTCAACTCATTCTATGTCTAATCCAATCAAAAACAAACTGACCAATCAGCAATCCAAACTTGTTATCCGTAATGCAACTGCCAAAGATGTTCAAGGCATCTTCGAGCTAACTCATAAGGTCTATTCAGATAGCGGCATGGAAGGCTATTCTAAGAGCGCTATTCGAGGACAAATTAATCATTTCTCAAAAGGACAATTTGTTGCCACTGTGGATAACACGGTTGTTGGCTATTGTGCAACGTTCAGGGTATCTGGAAAAATTGCTCTAAAACATCACACTTGGGTTGACATCACAGGTAATGGCTTTGCTAGTCGGCATGATATCAACGGTGATTGGTTATATGGCATGGAGGTTTGTGTTGACTCAAACTATCGAGGCTACCGAATAGGCCAAAGACTTTATAATGAGCGTAAACGTTTATGCCAACTGCATAACTTATCCGGCATTGTCTTTGTTGGTCGACTACCCACATTAGCAAAACGGTTGAAAAAATTTGGCTCTGTTGAAGAGTATGTCGAACAAATCAGCCAGAAAAAAGCACAAGATCCTGTTTTATCATTTCAATTAAGAAATGGATTTGAAGTTCTTGGCATCATTCCACACTATCTTGAATCAGACACCCAATCTCTAGGCCATGGCATTCATCTTATTTGGCGCAACCCAAAAGCACCTGAAAAACAAGAGCCTGGCGATAAAAAGAATTATGGTCAACGCCTACCAGATACAGTTCGAGTTGGTACAGTTCAATATATGCAACGCAAAGTTGAATCATTTGATGATTTCTTACGTTATGTTGAATATTTCATTGATGTCGTTGCTGATTATAAAGGCGACTTTGTTGTTTTTCCTGAACTATTTACCTTGCAACTTTTGTCCATTGAAAGTCAAAAGCTTTCTCCCTCTGAATCCATTGAGGCTTTGACAAAATACACACCATCATTAAAAAAAGCACTGCGTGAATTTGCATTAAGTTATAACATTAATATTATTGGTGGCTCACATCCCACGCGAGTTGACAGCGGACGAATTGAAAATATTTCCTATATATTCTTACGTGATGGTCAGATATTTGAACAACCAAAAATTCACCCAACACCCAATGAAGCTTATTGGTGGAATATCGAAGGCGGTGATAGCTTACAAACGATCAATACTGACTGCGGTCCAATTGGCGTTTTGATTTGCTATGACTCTGAGTTTCCAGAACTTGCTCGACACTTGGCTGACCAAGGTGCACAAATTATCTTTGTGCCTTTTTGCACAGATGAGCGACAAAGCTATCTTCGAGTGCGCTATTGCTGTCAGGCACGCGCAGTCGAAAATCAATTGTTTGTTGTGATGTCGGGCAATGTCGGAAACCTGCCTAATGTTGCAAACATGGATATTCAATATGCACAAAGCTGTGTTTTAACACCATGTGATTTCCCATTCGCTCGAGATGGAATCGCTGCTGATACCACCCCGAATGTCGAGACAGTAGCATTTGCTGATCTTCGACCAGAAACATTACTATTAGCAAGAAATAGTGGCACCGTGATGAACATGAAAGACAGACGTCATGATTTATATCGTGTGCAATGGAAGGGGAAATGATAGACCAAGATCTTTGTTTCACTAAACTGCATTAACACAAAACCTGAGGCCATCCATTTTATCTTGGTAGTTTTAATACAATGGTCTCAACCTAATCACTCTGGTAGAAAATGCCCTTGACGTGAAACAAACATAATTGCGATGACTTTCTCAGCATCTCGCTCGATATGAACAATTACATTTGTATCCCAGGGCGAAACAAATGATATCATCTCAAAAAATTGGTCTGCTGCTGCTTGATTATCATGCTCAACCAAAACGCGACAAAACGTTTGTCGACATTCAGCCTCTGTGACACGTGACATTGCGAAGTTTTCATCATTTTTAATACTATTAATGAAAGCGATCTCTGTGACATCAGCCCAGGTTGCATCAACACTTTCCTGTTTCAGCAATACTGTCAATTTTTCTGCCACTGTTTTTGAATCAAGTTCAGGGTCTTCTACATCATTCATTGCATTCTGGCCAGTTTTATTTTCTTCTGATTCAGATGAGCCTAACAGTTGTTTTTCAAAACGCTGCAAGGTGTCATTGAGTTTCACGATTTCAGTTTGCATAGAATGATTGGACAATTGAAAAAATTGCCAATTTAAACAAGCTAATAAACCAACTGCAATTAAAAGTAATAATGTTTGTAGTCGTTGACAGGCCATCAGTTAACTCCTTTTAAATATCGTTGTAGCAATATTCTCAGTTAGCACGAATGACGAAGATTATCATTAGTGATCAACAAATCATAGCTCTATCAACCAAGGTCTTTCAACAAAAAACTAAATGATAGATACAAAAATGCCAGGGCTCTGGCAAAGCAACCCTGGCATTTTAAAAAACTTTCTTTATTCTTAAGGCAACAAGTTTTTCAAACCAACGGAATAAGTAATACCATAAGAAATAATACCAGATTCCTCGCCTCTAGCAGCAACAGGCGGAATTCTGTAGCTATAGCCAGAATTTTTATATTTAGACACTCCTTTAGCCGTTGTTAAAAATAATTAATTTGAGACTATTACTTTGAAACTTTACGCAATAGAAACGAACATCTGTTTCTTCTCAAAAAACTTACTCGGCTAATTCCACTTTGATAGCAAAACCTGCTTGTTGTGTTTGTTGTTTTTTTGAAATGCCTAATAATTCAGTGCGATTAGACGACTCTTGGCTATCTATTCCACCGAAGGATAACCATTCATTAAGATTGCCACGCAAAACTGTTTCAGCATATTTGGTATCAAATGTATTTTTTTCAGAAAGGCGATCATTATTTGCCGTGATTGTGACAATCACCTGATCACCAATCACATTAGCAAGCACCGAAAACCCTTGAGTCGCTGAAACCAGCTCAGTTGTTTCAACAGAATGCCCATGGTGATTCGTAAACCGTTGCTTGATTGGTACTAAATTACCCACTTGAATCTGAGCGGGAAATCCTTCTACTGCTTGAATATGTTGGGTTGTATTTTGGTTGCGATTTTGCTTTCTAACATCAGCTGACAAATTAACAGTCGAGTCAGTTAATTTGTCAGGGTGATTTATCGCAACATTAATCTCATCGTGTTGCAGGTGAGCATTTGCCTGTACATTTAACCGCTGTTTATTTTCTTGGAAATTTTGTTTAACAGAAATTAATAATTTTTTTAGTGGCTTGTCTAGCTGTTTCACAACAGTAGCAATTTGCTGGAAAACTGCTTCGTTGGCTACAACAATCAATTGATTACCATAAGCTTGAATGACCGCATCATTCGCAAACAATTGTTGTAATTTAGGCAATAACATACCACCAGTTTGTGTCTTTAATTCGATAAAATGTGGTTTTTCTGCTGCAAAACCAGATGAAAAACTGCCTACACTTATCAAAATGATAAAAATCCACCGATAAACTAGCATCTTTTTAGTTTTTTCGATGGTATCGTGGTTTTTTCTCATGTCGTTCATGCTTGGGTGGCTCCATATCTACTGCCTTATATAACAGAGTTAATTGTTCAGAGCTAAGTTCCACAAATTTTCCCTGACGCAAATAACGTGGCAGATGAATAGGGCCAAATCGCGATCGTTTTAGTCGACTTACTTGACAATGTTGTGATTCCCAAAGTTTACGCACTTCACGGTTGCGACCTTCAGTCAAAACCACTTGATACCACTGATTTGATCCTTCGCCACCTATCATTTTGATATCCTGAAACTTAGCAAAGCCATCAATTAACTCCACGCCATTAATGAGTTTTTTGACGATATCATCACCCACTTCTCCACGCACTCGAACCATGTATTCTCGTTCAATTTCAAGACGCGGATGCATCAAAGCATTTGCTAACTGGCCATCATTGGTAAATATCAACAACCCTGATGTATTTACATCAAGGCGACCAACCATGATCCAGCGACTTGATTTAACAAAAGGTAAGTTTTCAAACACGGTTGGCATGCCTTTTTCAGCAACTCGACTGCAAATTTCCCCAACAGGTTTATGATAAATGATCACTTGAGATTTCTGAGTTGCTTTCGGAGAAACTCGCAAAGGTCGACCCTTAACAGTAATACGATCAAGCAACGTTGCTTTATCACCCAACTTGGCCTTCAGGCCATTAATAACCACCAAGCCCTGTTCAACCCAAGCTTCTATCTCTCGGCGCGAACCCAATCCTTGATTTGCAAGTAATTTTTGGATCCGCTCGGCTTTCGGCGGAATAACTCTATTTGGCTTTTTCAATGGAGTCAGAAAATTGAGTTGTTGGAAGTTCATCACTCAAAGTATTTTCATCTTCAGTGATAGAGGATTGTTTGGATTGGAAATGCTTTTGCAAAATACTTTCTAATGAAGTAACTTTCGTTGATGATAAATCTAGACCATCAGAAACCTGGCCTGAATCTTCATTAATCTCATCAGTCTCTTTATTTTTGGATTCAAGCACTTCATTGATAGCACCTCCATCCTCTTCAGATAATTCATGGTTGTCCAATTTATCTTGAACAACCGAACGTTCTGATGGTGCTTCGTCAGCAAAATCGCACTCTGCAGCATCATTAGTATCAGCAGTAAAAGATTGATCCAGTTTTTGTAATGATCGCTCAACCTCATCAAGATCACGGACATCAGCTAACGGTGGCAATTGTTCTAAGCTGGTGAGATTAAAGTAATCTAAAAATTGTTTGGTGGTTGCAAGCAGTGCTGGCCTACCAGGCACTTCTTTATGGCCGACAATTTTAACCCAGTCTCTATCCATAAGAGTTCGAACAATGGATGAGCTCACACTCACACCACGAATGTCTTCGATATCAGTTCGGGTGATAGGTTGTCGATAGACAATGATGGCGAGTGTTTCTAATAATGCTCTTGAATAACGTTGTGGTTTTTCTTCATAAAGTCGCCCCACCCATTGACTAACAACTTGACTTGTCTGAAATCGATAGCCGCTTTTCACACTCACTAATTCTATGGCTTTTTGTTGATACTCAGTTTGTAATTCGGCTAAGGCAGCCTGAATTTCAGTTTTTTCTGGCTGCTCATTTTCAGAAAATAGCTGTTGTAGATCAGCAATATTTAATGGTTCATCGGCACTAAAAAGTGCTGCTTCAAGAATATGTTTTAATGAAATATCATGCGCCATAATACAAATTAAGCTCCGCGTGATTTAAGGTGGATAGGTCCAAAAATTTCAGTCTGCACAATGTCAATTAAAGATTCTTTGATCA
>JAUIKI010000248.1 GCA_030430875.1 Gammaproteobacteria bacterium
AGCGCTAGCTTTATGAACTCACGCTCGAGAGGTGACAAAGGCTTGTTTGGATGCTTATTAACATAGACATATAAGAAGCGTGACAGTGGGTATTTACCATTGACTGCATTTTCTGAGGTTGCTTCAATAAATTCATCGCCTGGTTTTTTTGCAAGTGAAATTGCTTTGACACTTGAGGTTTTATAGCCGATGCCTGAGTACCCAATGCCATTGAGTGAAGAAGATGCTGATTGCACAACGGATGCAGATCCTGGCTGTTCGTTCACATTATTTTTAAAATCACCTTTGCATAAAGCCTTGTCTTTAAAGTAGCCATACGTTCCTGAAACTGAGTTTCGCCCATAAAGTTGAATAGGTCTGTCTGCCCAACTTCCTGTGAGACCAACCTTACCCCATGTATCAATGTCACGCGCGCCACCACATTTACGTGTGGCTGAGAAAATAGCGTCAACCTGTTCAATAGTGAGCTCTTTCAGCGGATTATCTTTGTTGACATAAACAGCCAGTGCATCAATAGCAACAGGAATAGCTGTTGGCTTATAGCCAAACTTTTCTTCAAAAGCTTGTAGTTCTTGGTCTTTCATTTTTCGGCTCATCGGGCCTATGTTTGATGTGCCTTCAGTCAGTGCAGGAGGTGCAGTAGACGATCCTGCTGCTTGAATTTGAATATTTACGTTGGGATATTGGCGTTTGAATTCTTCAGCCCAAAGCGTCATCAAATTGGCTAGGGTGTCAGAACCAACACTTGAAAGATTCCCCGACACTCCGCTGGATTTCACGTAGTCACGCAGCGCAGGATCAATGCTGCTCGCATTTGCTGTAACACTGGCCATTGCTGCAAAGAGACCCAGACTGCACAGTAGCTTTTTCATAATCATCAGAAACTCCTTTAATAAATTAATAATCGATAACGGTTTGAGTATGGCAACGGTTTATGACAATTTGATTAAAATAGTTGCTATTGTATTGAAATATTTGCGTGAAGAGTTAAGTCTTTAATGCAACCTATGTACTGGTTCTTGATTAGCTGATTGATTTTTATGGGAAATTTCTGCCGGGTGAATATTGATTCGCTTGAGTGGAATGTGACAAATGAATTGGCTGCCTTGATTGTGCTGACTTTTGATTTCAATATCACCCTCGAGTCGACGTAGTGCGTGTTTTACGATGGCAAGTCCAAGCCCAGTGCCGCCTTGTTTGCGAGCACGACCGTAGTCAGCCCGATAAAATCGTTCGGTCAGCCGAGACACATGTTCAGGAGGAATGCCGGGACCATTATCTTGAATGAAAAAGTGAGCTCCATCTGAGTCAAGTTCTAATTGAATATCAATATGAGTATTTGCAGGTGTATGTCGAACCGCATTATTAATTAAGTTACTGAAAATGCTATAAATTTCCTGTTCCTTTCCATAAATTATGATGTTTTTGGTAATATGGTTAGAAATTGTGTGATTTTTACTGAGTTCGCTAGCCTCATTGATGACAGACTCTATCAGCGGCATAACCGAAACAGACTGGCAATTTTCAATGGGTATAGCTTGCTTTGTATCCAATTGAGAAAGTAGCAATAGGTCATCCACAATAGCTTGCATGCGCTTAGCCGCAATATCCACTTTTGCCATCTGCTGAATGACCTGTTGCATATCATCAACATTTTCAGGATCAAGATCGGTGAAATTTTCTAGATAGCCCAAAATGATGGTAAGAGGTGTTTTTAATTCATGGGATACATTCGCAACAAAGTCTTGGCGAACAGTGAGTAATCGTTTGATATGGGTGATATTGCGAAATAATAATAAGCGTTGTTCTCCGGCATAAGGCACCACCCTGACATCAAGTGTCGAATTTTCATCAATGGGTGAAATGATTTCAAGCGGTTCGTCATAGCGATTAGCACGTAGGTAGTGTGCAAACTCACTGTTTCTGACTAGATTACCAATATGACTATGAATATCAGTTGATTTAAATCCTAGAAGCTCTCGTGCACTGGTGTTAAACCAAACGATATGACCATTTTGATCAATTACTACACTGGCATCTGGAAAACTATTGGTAGAGGTTTGGTAGCTGCGTAGCATTTTAGTCAGCCGCTTTTTACGTTGCCGGCTGCGTTTTTGAATGCGAAAAATACGGTAGGCTATATCTTCCCAAATACCGCTTAATGCGGGTGGCTCCTTTGATTGATGATTAATCCAGTGATCAAATGCCAAAATTTGACGGATATGCCAACCAATGTAGACAGATAAGGTAAGGATTAGCATCGTTGTGGTATAGCCTGTTATCAATCCAATTAACAAAGCAATTGCCAAAAGTCCAATGAGTCGCCAAATGGAAGCTATCCAAGTTTGAGACATGGGATGAGTTCCTCTATGTTGTCATGGAAAGGCGATATCCCGCGCCGCGCACAGTCTGAATCATATGATCCAAGCCGTGTGGTGTAAGAATTTTTCTGAGCCTTAGAATATGGACATCAACTGTGCGTTCTTCCACATAAATGTTTTCACCCCAAACAAAATCTAATAGTTGATTTCGAGAGAAGGCACGATCAGGGTGAGTAAGTAAAAAAGTCAGCAATCGAAACTCAGTTGGGCTGATTGGTAGGGGTTTGTTGTCAATTAAAAGACGATGTCCTTTGAGGTCGACATGAAGGCTACCAACTTGAATTGATTCTTCTGGTTGTGTATTGCAGCGACGAAATACTGCTTTTATTCGGGCGAGCAGTTCTTTCACTGAAAATGGTTTGCCGACATAATCATCTGCCCCAACGTCTAATCCTTTGATTTTATCAGATTCTTCGCTTCTGGCAGTGAGCATGATGATGGGGATTTGTTTGGTGTTGTGCTGGTTTCTGAGCTTGCGAATCAAATCGATTCCAGTCATATCAGGTAGCATCCAGTCAACTAATAATAAATCGGGTA
>JAUIKI010000249.1 GCA_030430875.1 Gammaproteobacteria bacterium
CCAAGTAAGGCCTGCTGTTCCTTGGATGGCTGAAGTATAAACAACGGGGAAGTCCAATTGCTTTTCAGTTGCTTCAAGTTCGCAAAATAAATCAAATACTTGATCAACAACCCAGTCAGGTCTGGCGCCGTGACGATCGACTTTGTTAATCACTACAATGGGATTAAGTTTATGTTCAAAGGCTTTTTGAGTCACAAATCGAGTTTGTGGCATGGGGCCGTCGACTGCGTCAACTAGCAATAACACTGAGTCTACCATCGATAAAATACGTTCAACTTCACCGCTAAAGTCAGCATGACCTGGGGTGTCGACAATATTAATGCGATAACCTTCCCAGTCTACGGCCGTATTTTTTGCCAAAATGGTAATGCCACGTTCTTTTTCAATAGCATTTGAATCCATGACACGGTCTGAGTTAGTGCCTTTTAATGTTCCAGATTGTTGAAGTACACGGTCAACCAAGGTGGTTTTGCCATGATCAACGTGTGCAATGATAGCGATGTTACGAATATGACTTGTCATAAATTGATTTACTATTGATTGTTGTATGATTTAAGTTGTGTGGTATCTCAGTGCAAAGGCAGCAGAGAAACGTGTTGTTTTGTATTCAAAAGGCATGCCTGAAAAGTGAATAAAAATGCTAACCTTCCGATTCCAGCTGTTTTTGAAAGCTAGCTATTCTACATCAAGATGATCGATTCGGTTACTAGAAAATTCATTTTTCTGTTGGTTCTCAATGCGGTAGAATGGGCGATGTCTATCAAGTTCTATTGAGCTTATTTAAAGAGACCTAATTGTAATTAAAGCTCCAACGATATAGAGAATGGTTAAAAAGCCTCATGTTTTGCGCCTTGATCTGATTTTTTACTCACTTTTTCTTTCATTGTTCTTTTATTGTGAAGGCTTCAAAATTATGTTGCAGAATTCTTATTATGATGAATAAACGTAAAGCTGTTGCCTTGATTTCAGGTGGGCTAGATTCAATGCTCGCTGTGAAAATGTTGCTTGATCAAGGTGTTTATGTCGAAGGAATTAACTTTTTTACTGGTTTTTGTGTCACAGGACACACTGGAGCAATTCGCCATTCTACCGAAAAGAAACCACGCCGTAATGATGCTTTTTGGGTTGCTGAGCAATTAGGAATCAAGCTGCATATATTGGATATTTCGCAAGAATATAAGGATATTGTGCTAAATCCAAAACATGGCTACGGGCAATTTGTCAATCCGTGTACAGATTGTAAGATTTTTATGTTGCAGCAGGCAGATAACTGGCGCAAGCAACAAGGATTTGATTTCATCGTCACTGGAGAGGTGATAGGCCAGCGTCCTAAATCACAACGTCGACAAACACTTGCTATAATCGCGAGGGAATCACAAGTTGAAGATCGTTTATTGAGGCCTCTGTGCGCTAAACATTTGTTACCAAGTCTTCCAGAACGTGAAGGTTGGGTTGATCGAGAGCAACTAGGGGATATTGCTGGGCGAGGTCGAAAACCACAGATTGAGTTGGCGCAAAAATATGGATTTGTCGATTATGCTCAGCCTGCAGGTGGTTGTTGTTTTTTGACCGATAAATATTATGCGTCCAAGCTTAAAGATCTGTGGGAACATCGTGGAGTCAAAGATTATGAGATTGATGACATTGTTTTATTAAAAGTTGGTCGTCACATTCGATTAAATCGACATTTCAAGCTAGGCCGTATCTTAAAATACAAAGTCACGAAGGGCCTATTGCGCTATGGGAAGGTGAAGCTGATGCATCTGATCTTGAATTGGCTGCACGAGTTGTGGCACGATTTAGCCAAGGGAAAGCCTCAAATTCAGTAGATGTTGAGGTGGTTAGTCATGATGCTGCACCATATGTTTTAACTGTTGTGCCAATGCCCCAGTCAGATATTCAAGACGCATGGTATGTATGAAGAAAACCATTAACGTTAAGTATAAAATTTGTCCTCTACCGATTATTAACATGCAGACTGCCATTGAAACGTTGGTCGTTGGTGATGAATTGACTGTGCTGGCAACAGATCCTACGACAAAACAAGATATTCCAGCATGGTGTCGAATTCATGGACATAACTTAATAAATATTCGTGAGCAGGACCATGAATTGATATTTACAATTGAGGTTGGTCAAAAGTGATTATTTTGCACTAAAGTTGTGCGATATATTTAGTTGTTATCAGTGAGATGCTCGAACTTGGTGCTTTCGCTGAAATAGTTCGCTAGCAAGTCTTGTATTTTACGCTTAGAATAGATGGCATTTTTCTTGCTTTAAAAAGGTGTCAGTTTATCAATAATTTTATTAATTAATGGAGAAGTGGAGATTGATATGTCAAAGAAAACGCTGAAGCTAATTAAAGATCACGATGTAAAGTGGGTTGATCTTCGTTTCACCGATACGCGCGGAAAAGAACAACATCTTAGCATTCCGAGTGCCTTGGCTGATGAGGAGTTATTTGAAAGTGGCAAGATGTTTGATGGTTCGTCGATTGCAGGCTGGAAGAGTATTAATGAATCTGACATGGTGTTGATGCCTGATGATGAATCTGCTGTGCTTGATCCGTTCACAGAAGAAAAAATGTTGAATCTGCGGTGTGATGTATTAGAGCCATTGACCATGCAAGGTTATAGTCGTGACCCTAGAACTGTCGCAAAACGTGCTGAAGCGTATTTACAATCAACAGGCATTGGCGATACAGCATTTTTTGGCCCAGAACCTGAATTTTTCGTATTTGACGACGTAAAATGGAAGTCAGACATTAGAGGTGCAATGTATAGTATTAGCTCAGAAGAGGGTGCTTGGGCTTCATCTGAAGAAATTGAAGGCGGCAATATTGGTCATCGTCCTGGCGTTAAAGGGGGGTATTTCCCTGTGCCTCCTGTTGATTCAGCACAAGATTTACGTTCTGCCA
>JAUIKI010000250.1 GCA_030430875.1 Gammaproteobacteria bacterium
TAAAGTTGTTTCGGTTCTGGGTCGCCACAAGGTTAGCAAAATGATGAAGAGGGTGGCGTTAAACATGGGAAAAGCTGACGAGGATATAGCGACAACACCTGTCACTGTGTAATAAATGCCAGCGGCCAAATCGATAATTTGAATCAAGATCATGTTGTTGATCCAAAAGATGTTTTCTTCTGGTGCACGAGCACACCAAAACATGCCGAGGCCAAAGGCAATGAAGCGGGCAGCGAGCATCCCCAGCATATAGCCTGAATCTGCTGGTGGAACGGTAAGTCCCATCATGCCCATGATTGCTTGTGGTGCAAAAAGAAACAATGCGCCTAAAACGAGTTGAACAATACCAATAAGAATGAGTAAACCTTGTAATTTTTTCATGATAAGTCTCCTAAAATTATTTTGAATTGATAAAAATTTCTAATGCTTCATGACCGTTTTCGATAAAAGTTGAGTGGGCAAGGGCAATGATTGAAAAATCTTCATTGAGCAAAGGTTTAAGCGATATTTTTGTTTGCTCATGGTTACCGCCAAACATGTCTGGTGGATGGTCTAATCCTGCTTTGCCATTTAGAGCGGAGTCGCCGAGAAAGAGAATGTCGTTCCACAAGATGGCAATGCTGCCAGGCGTGTGCCCAGGTATTGAGAACACTTTAAATTGCTCGCCGTCAATTTCTAGAATTTGATCTCCTTGAATGATTTGATACGCAGTGGGTGCAATCAGATCTTTGGTCATTTGAGTTTGAAAGAAGTTGATTGCTGGATTTTGGACTTCTGGTTCTGAACGATTGAAGAGAGACAGATCAGCTTCATGGATATAGATTTCAGCTTTTGGGAATGCAGCTGTGCCTCCCCAATGATCGGTGTGACCATGAGTCAATAGGATGGTGTGGACATCATTGATTGAATATCCTTGCTGCGCAAGTTCTGCTTTTATTGCGATACCCTGATCATCATGCCCGGCATCAATGAGTAAGATCCCAGTTTCTGTTGGAATTAGCCATGAATAGGCAAAGCCCGTATTAATGCCAACGACATTCGGTGGCAGTTCTAGCCGATCTTGGGTCAGTTTTGGCATGATAGACCAAAGGTAAAATCCACCTAGGATGAAGAGTAATAAGACACCGGCAAATAATGCGACGGCTAATTTGATACTAGTTTTCATATTTCCTCTAATTGTTAATTGTTTTATAATATATAAACTAAATATGAATAATATGTAGTTATAGGCAAAAAAAAGCTACTCTTGATTAATAGCCGCCATTAGATCGGCAATTGTGGTTTGTTTTAAGCTGTTCTTCATTGCGATTTCGGCATCGGATAAAAGCGTGCTGATCGATTCTTGCACAAGGGTAGGCTTTTTGCCTGTTACTTGAATATTGAGTCTGGTTTGGAATAACGGCCGTTTTCGTTCAATCGCCATAAAAATATCTAAAACGGTAACTTGATCAGCAGGTTTTGCTAACCGCACACCCCCTTTTGCACCTTCTCGTGTTTCGATGATTCCCGCATAATTAAGACTTTGTAGGATTTTAGCTACAGTTGGACGAGGAATGTTCAAGTTCTGTGCCAATTGGGCGGTGGGTGTGAACTCAAAATAACCTTGTGCAACTTTGTCAGCAATATAAATAGTAGCGGCAATGGCTTGTGAAAATCCTAGTGAATAGCTCATACAATATCCTTAACTGGATATATGTTATATTTAGTTTGTTGTTTTGTCAACCTTGCTTGAAAATTGCTTATCAAAGTATGGGTATCAAATAACGATGGCGTATGTTGCGTTTACTATCCGTTGGTTAAGAAGATAGGGAAGTTGCTATGCTTCCTTTTAACCAAATTTAGGAAGGAGTGAAAAAAATGATACGTACAATTTTTGTTGTATTGGTATTGCTCTGTTTAAGTGCCTGTACGACAACAGCAGATGCTGTTCCTGCTGCTGCGACGCGTCAGGTAGAAACACCAACTGCTGCCCCAACTATGCCATCACCAACAATTGTGGAGTCTACCATTGAACCAACAGCAATACCAAAACCGACACAAACTGCCGAGCCCACATCTATACCAATGGATATCGACCTTAATATGGATGTGGATAATGCGGAGCCTAACGTTTTTGAATTGTTGGCTTCAATGGAGCCTATCGATTTGAACATTGATGCTTCTGCTGGGTTGATTGCTTACCAGCCTGGTCCTGTGGCTTATCGATACGCGCAACCATGGTTGACCAAGGCAGATTTAAGTGATGCACCTGTTCTAATTCCTATCTGTAGTGAGGCAACTGAGGGTAATAATTGCCCCCCCGAAATTCATTGGTCACCCACAGGCACACACTTTTTTTATGAAGCTCCTTATGATAAGCCTTACCAATTGATTATTTCTGATTTAGCAGGGCAGCAGCAGGGTTACACCCTTTCCCGTCATCCTTATCGTACGCCAGTGTGGTCCCCAGATGGACAACAGTTGATCCTTTTTGTGGGCATAGATGTGGCCTGGGGCGAGCATGGCGTGGGTTCCCCTCAGCTTGATTATGGTTTTTTGGATGAGGTGTGGCAAATTGAGATGGATGCATTGGGGAATTGGCAGTCTCCACAGCTGATAACAAGGTTGGAAACGCCAGGAATCGGATGTGGTGGTGGTGGTCTTTCTTTGAGTGATTCTTTATACGATCGCCATGATGGAACAGTATTTGGCTTCCAAGCTGCGCAAGGTATGATCTGGACGAGTGATGATGTGCTTATTTATCATCATGCATGTGATGCTACTATGTATCAGGGATACGGCCGTTATGATGTACAAACTCAGCAAAAATTGGAACCATTCCCAGGACGCCTGCATGGTATGGCTTATGATTCAATCCGCAACCGTTGGTATGCGGTGACTGGCAGCAGCCGAGAATTGGATGATGAA
>JAUIKI010000251.1 GCA_030430875.1 Gammaproteobacteria bacterium
CTTTAATTAGCAGCTTACTAAATGCATTATTTTGGAAGATGAAATAGTCGAATATTTTTAGAATTATAGCTTAGCAATGGGGGTAATATGCAGCAAAAAACACACAGTCTAATGAATAAAGTATATGGTTTTTCTTTAATAGAGCTTTTAGTCGTCATCGCAATTTTAGGCGTTCTGTTAGCGATTGTTGTGCCGCAATATATCGGTGAAGCAGATAAGGCTAAAATCACATCAGCTAAAACTGAGATGGCAACTATTTCTAATGCGCTTGATAGATACAAACTTGATAACCATCGATATCCAACGACAGATCAAGGGTTAGAAGCGCTTGTGACTGAACCAGCCATTGAGCCTATTCCCAAAAATTGGACACCAAGTGGCTATTTAAAATCTTTTCCGACAGATCCGTGGGGAAACGAATATCTTTACATAAGTCCTGGTTCTGATAATCGAGCATACGATTTATATTCTTTTGGTCAAGACGGTAAAGAGGGTGGTGAAGGATATAATGAAGATATTATCAGCTGGTGACCATTGTTGCTAGTTAAATCAGCGAAAGGATTTACACTAATTGATTTATTGGTGGTCATTGCTATTCTTGGAATTTCGCTTGGTGTTGTGATGTTTGCATTGGAGCGACGCACGGAGGATCGTCCCTTTGCAGTAGAAGCTGCCCATCTGAAAAGTATCATGTCACTTGCTTCTGAGGAAGCAGTTTTTCGAGGTCGAGAGTATGGGCTTGTAATCATAAAGCAGGAAGAAGTTTTTTCCTATCATGTTGTGTCTTTAAATGTGTCAAAAAATAAAATCTGGGAAGTTGTGGATTCGCCTGCATTTAGAAAGCACGAGCTGCCTGATTTTATCCGACTTGAAGTCAAGATGGATGATCAACAAGTGGCGCTGCCAACATTAAATGATGCTTTAAATCAGCCGACGATTTTATTTTTATCCAGCGGAGAAGTCACACCATTTGAAATGCAGTTATTTAACCAAATTAGTAGTAATCTTGAATACCGTTTGACGAGTGATGGTGTGAATGAAATCATGTTGGAGAAAGTTGCCGAATGAAAAAAGACTTACCGTTATCAAATGAGCAGCGAGGCTTTACCCTATTTGAGACGGTGATAGCAATTTTTATTTTTGGTATTTTCGCAACAGCACTGATGTTAGGAAGCCAAACAGCTTTGTTATCTACTAATCAAATACAAACTAAACAAATAGCAATGTGGGTTGCTGAGAATCAATTAATTCAGTTGCAGCAAAAAGCTCGTCTAAATTCGTTTCCTGCTCTGGGTGAGTCCAAGAATCCAGTTGATATGGCAGGCCAAACATGGTTGGTTAAAACGAATATCTCTGAAACTGACGACGACGATATTTTGCGAATCGAAGTATCAGTGTTTGAAGAGGTTGATGAGACATTAAAATCATCGCTAGTAGTATTAGTAGGTTTTTTAGGTCGACATTAATGGCAAATTGCAAATTATCTGGATTCACCTTGGTAGAGATTCTAATCACACTTGTGATTACAGCTATCATAGCAATGGGTTCAATTGTATTTTTCAATAATATCAGCGAAGGCAAACAACAGCTTGATCAATATGCTAACGGTTTGGCTAAACTGCAAAAATCTATGTTGCTGATAGAGCAGGATTTTCAGCAAATCATTAACCGATTTTCACGTGATGAGCATGGAGATATGCAGCCATTTTTTGAAGTTATCCAAGATAATAATGCAATTATTATTAAACTGACACGAACAGGTTGGCGAAACCCGCTGGGGTTTTCTAGAAGCAATATACAAGTTGTATATTATCAATTTTCTGAAAATTTTCTGAAACGTTACTATTGGACCGTATTGGACCGAGCTCAGGACTCCAAACCCGTGGAGCAGATTTTATTTGATAATCTCGAGGGCTTTGTTGTGCGGTTTTTAAATAAAAGCAATGAATGGCAAGATGAGTGGCAGCCCGGGGCCTATACTTTGGAGGATGACGTTGAGAGTGCTACTCGAAGTCTTCCTTTAGCAATAGAAATTACCATAAATTATCCACCCTATGGCGAGATTAAACGCTATTTTCCATTGATTGAGTTTTGAATGAATAAAACGCTAAAAAAAGGCTATATACTAATTCAAACACTGCTTATTTTGATGCTTGCGGCTATTGTTGTAACTGCAATGCAGTACCAGCAATTTTTGGTCATTAGCCGAGCAGATACTACATTTGTGCGCAAGCAAGCCCATTTTTATGCGCTTGGCGCAGAAGCTTATGTGAGGCAAGTGCTGCATCGTGATATGTTGAAAGATCTTGAAGAGCAGCAATTGGTTGATTCTTTGACGGAGAACTGGGCAAAGCTTAAACAGGGGTTTGAGATTGAAGACGGCTCGATTAAAATACAGGTTATTGATTTGCAGTCGAAGTTTAATTTAAATAATTGCTATGATGAGATTGGACTATATCGATTTCGTAGGCTCTTGAGCGAATTAAGTCTTCCTCAAGATATTGCTGAATCTGTGATGGACTGGATTGATCCTGACATTAATCCACGTTTAGGTGGTGCTGAAGATAATGAATATTTACTTGAGAACCCACACATATTTCTATTACTTGTTTGGTCTTGAAGATTGGATTAATTTCAGTAATTAACCCAGGCTTTACATCGATACAATTTTCAATAGTATCAACACATGTCCCCGTTTTATCAGCTATTATCACTCTTACAGTTTGTACTCCCAATTGATTCCAGTTAACATAAATTTCCGAATTTGAATTACTAGCTGTATAAGTACCACCTGTGATACTCCATTGTATGATATTACCCAAATTATTGTTTATCCAAAATTTAGATTGATCATTAACACAAGTTTCTTTGCAAG
>JAUIKI010000252.1 GCA_030430875.1 Gammaproteobacteria bacterium
CAGCCGTGAAAATCCGGGGATTTGTAGCCTAATGTGCGGCAATGTTCTCGTTGGTGAGCACGAGCGTTTAAAAGCTCGAGTCAATCAGGTAATGAAACACTTTGAACACTATATCCACCAGCTTCTTGAAATGGCTGAACATCAACAAAAACTTAAACTCACACTGCCTGTAACCAGTGCAACACACCTGCTAATTACCAATATAGAAGGCAGGCTGCACCGTTTTATTCGCAGTGATTTTAAATTACAGCCATTGGCTTACTGGGAAAATCATTGGCAGCAATTAGTCAAAGCAGTGTTTAATCTTCCTGGCTAAAAACAGTAATAATACCCACACCAATAAGTACCAACACCATTCCCACACCATGAATGAGTGTGAATGGCTCTGTTAGGATAAAAAAAGCCAATATTGCCGTTGAAACTGGGCCAATCATCGACGTAATGCTCGCACGACTAGCTCCCAGTCGACTAATCCCCTCTGTCATGAGAAAACTAGGTAAAACCGTGCTTATCAAGGCAATGGCTAAAATAATAATGTAGACCTTTGCTGGTAGGGCAAACAAAAGCTGCCAATCATTCACCAACATAAAATGTCCTAAAATAACCACACTTGCACTCAGCATTGCATAACAGGTGAATTGCACTGAGCTCATGCTCAACATCACCCAACGAGCACCCAGATTAAAAGCAGCAAACGAAACTGCTGCACCCAGGGTAAACAAGCTCCCCACAATGACTTCATCACCTAATATTGATAAATCATATGTAAAAATCAATGCCACACCTAAGTAACTAATCAATAAAGCTAAAATCTCCATCCAACGAATACGACTTTGCAAAAAAACTGTGGAAATCAATACGACAAATGTTGGATAAAGAAACAAAATTAACCGTTCGAGATTGGCTGAAATATACTGCAGCCCTGTCAAATCCAGATAATTTGATAGATAAAACCCCATAAAACCAAGCAAAACCACTTGAAACATGGTTTTTTTTGATAATCGAGCAAAATGTTTGCGTCGACTGAAAAACCAAGCAATTGCTAAATAAAATGGCAGCGAAAACAGCATTCGTAAGCTCATCAGAGTGACACTGTCAATGTCATATTGATAAGTTAACTTAACAAAAATAGCTTTTGTGGAGAAAAAAATCGCCCCACATGCAACCAAAATAAGCCCAATAAAGTCTTTATTTCTCATAAAAAATCATCTAGTCTTTTACTGTAAAAAATTTTGGTGCCTTTTCCCTGGCAAATCAAACTGCTTTATCAAGCTCTATGCTTTGTGAAAACTCTGCAAACTGAAGTTTACATTCCAATCTACAACATGACACAAGGTTGGCGGAGGTAAAAATGAAAATTAACAGGAGTAACCCCTTGGAAAATCAACATCTCATACATAAAGAACAGCTAGGTGCTATTAAAAAACTACAAATTAATCGGCCAGAAAAGAAAAACGCGCTGACGCAATCCATGTACTCAACACTAACTGCAGCATTACACGAAGCTGATGAAGATAAAACAACTCGTTGTGTTGTAATTACTGGAACTGATGATTGTTTTACCAGTGGTAATGATGTTAAAGATTTCATCAATATTCCTCAAGACTTTTCTGAAAGTCCAGTGGCACATTTTTTAAAAGCACTAGTCGAATTTCAAAAGCCATTGATCGCCGCAGTGAATGGAACAGCAATAGGAATTGGTACAACTATGTTACTACACTGCGATCTTGTTTTTGCAAACCAAAGCTCGATATTCCAAATGCCATTTGCCAACTTAGGATTGTGTCCTGAAGCTGGATCAACTGTGCTATTACCCATGTTAATGGGACATGTAAGGTCAGCAGAATTATTATTGACGGGGAAAAAATTCACTGCAGATGAGGCGCTAGCTGCCAACATGATTAATTCGATATGTAATTCTAGCGAGGCTGTTTTAGAAGAGGCTATTAACGCTGCAAAAGCTATTGCAGAGCAGCCACCAAATGCAATACGTGTAACAAAACGATTGCTCAAAAAACCTTATAAAAACACCTTAACACAAGCTCTATTAGAAGAAGGTGAGGAATTTTTAAAATTGATTCGCTCACCCGAAGCAATGGAAGCGTTTCAAGCATTCTTACAAAAAAGAAAACCAGATTTCTCAAAATTTAGCTAATTAACATGCTGTCAAACGCAGTATTTTATTACAAAACACTGCGTTCAGATGATGACTTCGATTCAAATGATGTCACATCCAACAAATTGTCAGTTAACTTGATCTGTTGCTTAGCAATCTCTTGCGCTTCTTTTAGCGCAACCAAATCAGCAAGATTAATTCTGCTTAAAAACTTATGGATATATTATGACTATTTGAACTATAAGATTGCCTTAGTTTCTAGCGGGTATTTTGTGGCCTTCTCGGCTGATATAAAAAACTGTTCTGGGTTTTCCTGGCGCCCGATTATTGACTTCAACATAGCTATGAAGATCCCATGGAATCTTCATAGCAAACTCACCCAAAACATCATCCATATTCTCAGTACTATCATAACTAATTTTAATACTACACATGGTTGAATAACAATTCACTGCTTCAAGATGGCTGCCTTCATAAGCAAATCCATCATATATTTGTTGAATATCGGTTTCAACTTTTACTGCCCACTCTTGGTCAACCAATTGAGTTGTGATATAGCTACGTAATTGCTGTACGTATTATTGTTCACGTGCCTGAATTTCTGCTTCAGATGGCAATTCTAATGGTAATATAGATTCTTGATTGTTTATCGCTACTTGGTTTTGTTGCTCGCTTGACTCTAACTGATTAGTTAGTAATTTTTGCAGATCAAGCAATAGATTTTTTATATCACTTTGATTATTCTGTAAGTTTT
>JAUIKI010000008.1 GCA_030430875.1 Gammaproteobacteria bacterium
CCAAAATGATCATATGTTCGTGTCTCAGCTGCATCATCAGAGTGATATTCAACCAAGGTTAAGCGATTTAACACATCATAAGTCAATTGAGTTTTCTGCCCTTCTCGATTGGTGCTACTGATGACATTGCCTGCTTGGTCATACACCAAGGTCACGACTTTATCTTCGGGTTGTTCAATCAATGGATCAATGATTTTGATTTGTCGTCCTAAATCGTCATACACAAATTCAGTGACTTGGCCTTTGGCATCGGTCAATTTGATTAAGTTGCCCGTGAGATCATAGTCATGCTGGGTTTCACCATCGATGGCATTAATGGTTTTAGTCACCCGACCCAATTCATCATACGTTTGAAACAGGGTTGCGCCTTCTTGGTTGGTTGGCTGCACGCCAGCAACAGCATTGGCATCTTTAACGTGGGTTTGATTGCCCGCTGCATCATATTGAAAGTGCGTTTCTCGACCCATGGGTGAGATGATTTTCTTTAATTGGTCTAGTGGATCATATTCCATCACGGTTTCTCGGCCGTTTGGATCAATGGTTTTGATCAAACGCCCGGCCAAATCATAGACTTTTTCAAGACGATGGCCATTTTCATTGATGATGGCGGTTTGGCGGTTTTTTGGATCATATTCATAATGAATGCTGTGGCCATTGGCATCGGTTTGTTTGATGACATTGCCGGCAGCATCATAAATAAAGGTGGTTTTGTTACCCAGCCCATCCGTTTCACTGATCAAGCGATCAGCCAAATCATATTCACGAGTGGTTTCCACGCGAATATCATAGGTGTCATCTTGCTTTTTATAATGGGTTTTCACCATGCTGACTTTGCCATTGGCGTCATAAATTGTCTCACTGATATCGCCTTTGGGATTGGTGACTTTAATGGCGCGACCCAGCTGGTCATACTCATAACTTGTGGTTAATTCAAGCATCGTGGGGTCAACTGCTGACTTTTGTCGATAGAATGTTTCGGTTTTTTTACGACCCAATTCATCATAGGTGAAAGTGGTTCTCACACTGCCACCACTGGTCGCCCCCGTCACTTTCACTTCACCAACATTTAAGCCAACTTTGTCAGCGTAAGTCATTTCTGTGATGCGTTTGCGCTCTGGATTTTGCGGGTCAATGTATGCTACTTGTTGTTTGACGCCACCGTGCGAATAGTAAGTAACCGATTGTAATAACACATCTGGTTGACCATTGACCGTCGCTCGAATCTCCTTCATTTTGCCTTTGAATGCACCGGTTTTTTCGTCCGTGGTTTCGTAGTAAATCACGGTTTGCGTATTATTTTTCTTGTCAGTCACTTCGGTGATTTGATTGTAAATCCCATAGCTGTAATCAACTTTGTTACCCAGCGCATCTTCCTCACGGGTGACCTGTCCATCCGTGTCACTGGCACAGCCATCAGTTGTTCGTGCTTCACAGTAGGAATATTTTGTGCTGTAACCCAAGGCATCAGTTTTGCTATAACGAAGTCCATCTTCATTGTTATCAAACATCAAAATGCCACCGTCGGTTTCTAGCATTTTTAACAAGGCGCCGTTATCGTCATAATGATGTGCCCACACATCACCGCGTGGATTAGTCACTCGCGTGGTGCGTTTATACAAGTCATAATCCAACACCTCGGCTTCACCCAGTTGATTGGTATAATCAAATGCACGACCATTTTGATAGTAACGAAATACAGTAGTGACTTTTTTGCCATCACGCACTTCTGGCTTAATGATATCTTTTAATTTTCCATTGGCGTCATAGGCATAGTTCATCGCTTCATTGAGCGGATTTGTCATGCTAATCAGCTGACCTTGATTATTATAATCATAACTCCAGCTACGCCCCGTCCAGTCATTGACTGCAGTTATGCGCCCTTCGTTATTGTAATCAAAGGTGAGACCATCTCGACCGGGAATGTTTAAGTTGTCTTTGATTTGAGACAGTTGATTTTCATTGTTGTAAGTAAAACTCAAGGTATTACCATACGGATCTTCAATGCGGATGAGTCGCGCTGTGTTGTCTGGAACTTTAAGATCACCCTGTTCTTCAAATACATAGTTCACACCATTTCGAAAAGCAATGGTGTGTTGACCTTGTTCAGGCACATTCATTTTTAATTCATCGAAATAGCCTGATCTATTGGTCACTTCCCATGTTTCGTTTAGATCGTCGACCAAGAAATTTATCTCACCGCCTCGTTCATTCACATAGGTAATGGATGAGGTTTTATTGTTTTCATTTTCAGGTGCATCTTCAATTTTTTTCAGCGCATATTCACCTGCATCATTGGAAAATAAACGCATGTTGTAAGAATGAGTCCAACCCTCACTTAGAGGGATGCCATCTGGCGTTGCTGTTTTTGATTGTGCCGAATTATAGGTTCGTGTAAAAGTATAATTCAATCCTCGCCCACTGATTTGTACATCATTTTCATCATGATACATGTTACCTGAAACAGTATTAACAGGATCAATGGTTGACAAGCCAATGACAGGATCATTAAACGTGTATGCATCAAGAAAACTATAACCTTCATTAATCGTATTTAAGTTATCTTCAGCAAAAGGCCCAATAGAATCCAAGTTCATGGAATACCCTGATCCCAAATCAAGATCTAACCCATAGCCACCACCCGCTGAAATGGAGCCATGTGAAATTTGATACGATGATGCTTTCAGCTTATTGGTATTTTTTTCAAACGTATTGACTATATAAACCGCAAAGTCATAGCCATCACTCACGGTGCGTCGACTGGGTATCACCACCTCACCCCAAACATTGCTCGGAGCCAAATATAAACCGTTACGAATTCCAGCGACAGTAGAACTATGTTGATAATCAGCTGGAAGATCTTCTAGGCGATAATATTGTTGATAATATTTGAATCCTTGATTAATTTCTTGATAAATCGCCGTGCTCTTATCAAAGTAGGCAAACAACGACCAACCCCACAACAATTCAATACCTTGTTGATAGCGTTGAGCCAATGCATTCATCGCACCATTCACCGTGCCTTGATACGGATTACCAATACACAACACAACAGGATTGATGTTTAAATTGCCTTTGCCTTGATTGATTAAGACTTTTAATTGGTCACGATAATTCACAATACAAGCGACAAAATCATCCATAATATTCGGCTGATCTTTAACAGCAGAACTCCAAACCGCTCTTGCACGACGAAACGGAATCGTAGACGAACTGATCGGACTCATGAAAGTAGCAAATTTTTTGTTATAGTTATTATTAGGCACACGATAGGTGTTGGGTTGCGTTTGAAACACATCACCCCATTGTTTGTGCGTTGTAAATGGAAATGGTGGTTTGGTTTTTACAAAGCCAGTCTTCGTATAAAAATCGTGGAAGGTATCAATGTTTTGATTTTTAGTGGGCTTTAACAATTGAGCGCCGTCTTTCAATGCCATTTGGATACCACGCACGGTTGAAATGGCGTCATACCCAGTAATTTGTTGCCAAATCTCATGCTCAAGTGATGACATCATGTGCCCAACCAAGCGAAAGTTTTCATTTGCATAGCTTGCCGGCTGATCATCTTCCCACATGCCATTAAATTTTTGGCCTTTCATGTCAATCAGCAACCCACCGGGCTGAACCGAAAAAGCCGTGTGATCAAGATACTCAACTTCATCAATTGAACTGACCACACCAACAAATCCTTCGATGGGTGAAATCACATGATTAATACTATCTAAGCGCTCAATACCTTCACGAAATTGCGCATAATACAAATGCATTGCAGTGTGTAACAATCCAACTGTCAACGCATCACTGGCTTCTTTATGCTCCATTAATTTCTTTTCATTGTTATCAATCACACCATTGTTGTTTTCGTCAACATATGGCACATCGTCTTGATCATTAATGATGTTGTAGGTTAAATTCGCTTCTAACAATTTGGCTGCAGCACGATGCACTTGCGACCAATTTGAGGTGTGGCCACCAACGCCCACAAGAAAATGTCCACCGACTATCTGATTAGGGTAACTTGCTTTGATTTTATTATCAGGGTCATTTTGATTATATCCAGGCGCACCATCCAAAGTCAGATCCATGATGAAAGCGTCTAGCCATTTAAGCTTGCCATTATTAATTTGTTTACTGGCAACTACTTCGCCATCAAGCAAGAACTGAGCTGTCACACAGCTGTTTCCACAGACATCAAAAATCAGTGTTAATCGTTTGGTCGCTAGTTCTGCTAACCGAAATGTTTGATTTGAAAATAAAATCACACTGTTATCAGGTAAAACTTTCACTGCACCATCAATTTGTTCCCATTTTTGTTTTGCCACATTAATGGATACATATTTTGTCCACTTTTTGTTAGCTTGTGCATCATACTGATCAACCGTTGCAAAATGTTTGATTTCACTGATCACTTCATACGGCAATGAGGCTGGTAACACTTGTCGCTCTTCTTTGATAATTTCACCGGAATCTGCTACGTCTTCTAGGCTTTTTCCTGGGTAATTTTCTTGCAAGTAAGCTAATACTTGTTCTTCATAAATTTCTAGTGGATTTTTATCTTTGAATGCAGGATCATCATTTTTCATTGCTTTGTAGTAACTGTCATAATCAAACTGCACGACATTATAGACATCAATATCTTGACCATGATAGCTGCGCAATTTAAATGACGGATCGAGACTGATCCAATGGCAATTATTATCTTGTTGATCACAATTATTAACTGTATCTTTTCCAGCGCCACGATAGTTGTGATACGGAATTAAAATATCCACCCAGGTGTGTTCAAAAGTTACATAGATTTTTCCACCGTCAACTTCTGTGCCAATATTTTGAATACCTTGTGTCTGCATCAAGGCAATCGCCAAATCCAAATTTTTAATTTTCAACCAATTGAGTAAATCTTCACTGTTCACTTTGATGTCAGCCACTGCATAGCGCGCTGGAATGCCTTGTGATCGATACATGGCAATCAAGGCAGACGCTAAGTCTACATCATTGCCACGTAGACCTAGAAAACTGTTCACAGAACCACTTTGTGAGCCATGATATAGTGAATACTCAGCATGATTTCTCAGATATTCATAAATTTTGACGGGAGTTGCTAATTCGGCTGCTTTTTCTTTCAATGGTTTCGCAATGTCGCCACTAAACTGTATTTCAGGGGTTTCAAGCAGGTAGTCATTCGCGCTGGCAACATGAGAAAATACTAGCAGTAATATTGATAAAACTAAAAACCAACTCAGTTTTTTTATTGTAGATTGTTCTACAATTTTTTTAGTTGATTTTGCATGCATAAATGAGTTAATTGATTTCATGATTGTATAATCCATTTCGTCTACCATAGAAGATTAATTTAATTGAAATAAAAGATAATTTACTGATCCAACTCAGTCACCGTCATCAAACTTGGCGCAATATGCTCTGGTGACACAGGATCAAGGGGTTTAAGTTGATAGGTTTCCACTAAGTCTTTTAATGCTAGCAATTGCTTAATTCCATCAGGCTCCTTCAATGCAGCATCAACAGAATTTTCTAATGTTGAGAGTTTTTCATTCATTTGTGACAGCAAATGCCGTTTTTTGGGAGAAAACAGCTCATTAGGCACTTCGTTAATAATGCTGCGCACCGATTTAAGCGCGACAATTTTAATTTTAATGGCATCACGTGCATTTTCTTGCTGGCTCGACTGATTGGTCGGCGAACTAATAGGATTATTTTTCTGCAATAATACAAGATCTTTGGGTTGATGCACTCGCATTGCCAATGAAAGGTAGGTTGTCATCGCTGTGTTTAATTCATCGAGTGCTGTCGACAAAACCTCAACCTGCGCATCAGTTCGAGAACGCTCACTCACACGAGCGTTGATAATTTTTCCACCCACTTGCTGAAGCTGCATTTTGGTTTGTGGCGACAAGGTAGGCTGTCGAAGATCTTCTAGATTATCGACCCCGCTTGCAGAAAAAGGTAATGAAAATCCTGCGAATAAAATAAGAAAACGATGTAATGTCATGTCAAACTCCCCACTGTTTTGATCTAAATTATTTAATAATTTCCCATGGCGCAGGCATTGGATTACCTATCACGTGTTTTTTTGTGGTGTAGCACAAGTCATGGGAAAGAGTTTTGGTCTACTGGATTCGTGTTGTGAAAATATTCTTCAAAATTACTGAAGCCATCGCCATCCAAATCAGTCTGTGCATCTGTGTCGTCATTTAATGGATTAAGACGATGCTTTAACTCCCAATGATCGTCCATGCCATCGTTGTCACTGTCATACTGATCACGTGACAGTGGCAGCATATGCCAGTTTTCACCCATTGCATTTTCAATCTTTTGAGGATTAACCTTACCATTCATTAGATAAAGCTTGGCTTGGCCATTTTCATCATAAGCAATCAAGTCATATTTAACATCCCCATCAAAACGACCCACACGCACATTGGGATAGCTATAGAATCCAAAGTGATCTTTGTAACTTATATATTTGGTGCCATTGAAATGATACGCTCTAGCACTCCCATCATAACTCATGACTAAATCAAATCTACCATCACCATTGGTATCACCCGATGCCATGATATCTTCACTCTCCCAGTAACTACGGGTAACTGCTTTTTGCTGATCAGTGATATTAAAGCCATTCATTAACCAAACATGAATATCAGAATACTTACTCTTATCCCAATTCCAACCAAGAAAGGGGGTGAAATCTCGCCAGAAAATATCGGCTTTGCCATCATGATTTGCATCACCCACAGCACCAGGCGCCCAAGCTTCTGGCAAATCATTCGCAATCACTTGTTGTTGTTTAACAGCAAAGCCGTCCATTAATATCAATGTGGCATTTTTAGCAGAAAGATCATACAGCACGATATCTGCTCGACCATCCGCATCCGTGTCTCCCGCACCGACAACCGATGTAGTTGCTGAGAGGTTATTTACTATTTCTTGCTCATCTTTAATGGAAAACCCATCCATCAATGTCAGCTTCATGGTACCTGCAGTCAAATCATGCCAGAGCAAATCTGCTTTATTATCGTTATCAAAATCGGCAATACTAACTAACAGCCAATTTGACGAAAACGTCCCAATAATTTGTTTTTCCAACACATCAAAGCCATTCATCATCCAGATTTCAACCTCACCGGTATCTTGATTTTGCCACACAATATCAGTGATACCATCGCCATTGAAATCACGGTATGACTCAAGGATTGGATAAGATTGCGGGTCATTAGGGTCAGTATCCCAACAATATTCTTCAAAGTTTGTGTAGCCATCATTATCTAGATCCAGATCATTATCATCCCAAGATAATGGATTTAATCCATGCTGCACTTCCCAAGCATCTGACATGTAATCGTCATCAGTCATGGCATCATGTGGGTAGGTATCATAGAGATATTCATCCAAATTAATCAGTCCATCATCGTCTAAATCTTGATTGGCATCTGATGGATCATTTGGGTTTAACTCATGTATTGTTTCCCACACATCAGGCATACCATCGTTGTCCGTATCTTGTGCACCTACAATCCAACCGCTGTGAAAAACCCCACTATCTATCGTCCAGACTTTATATAAGTCGGTATCGCCATAGCGCCATAATAAATTGGCATGACTATCGTCATTAAAATCACCCTGCGCAATGATTTTCCATAAATTTTTCTGATTTGGAATTAACAATGATGGCTTCTTAGGAAGAAGATCTTCAAGAAAGCGTAATGAAATTTTATTGGGGGGATTTTGCTTATAAATCTCTTGCGAAATTGGCATTAAATCACGATCACCATCGCCATCAAAATCACCATCAAAAACCGACACCACATAATTCCACTGTTTAAAAATACCAATGGGTGCGAATTCTAATATTTCTTGATAATCGAAGCCACTCATAATCCATAAATGTACTTCTGAGATTATGGTTTCACCTTCCATTTCATTCCATCGAATATCCGCTTTGTTATCATTATTAAAATCAACAACACTGCCAACTCTCCACTTGAGGTTGACGTTGGCAGCAATCTCTTGCTGTTCTTTGACGGTAAGACCATTCATTAACGCGACAGTGACAGTGCCGACTTGTTGGTCATGCCAAACAATATCCACTTTTGAATCACCATCAATGTCACCCACACCACCAACCACGGCTTGCACGGATGGTTTTGTTAACAGTTTTTCTTGGGTTTTCGTGAAAATATCCATGATCCACAGTGTGAATTCATTGCTGTTTTCATCGCGCCAAATAATGTCGGCTTTTTTATCGCCATTAAAGTCACCGACGCCTGCAATGCGCCACGTGTTAGGTATGCTAAGCTCTTGTTGCTCTTTGATGGTCACGCCATCCATCAACCAAAGATGAGTCTTACCTGTTTCAGCGTCATACCACAGCGCATCTGATTTTCCGTCCGCGTCAAAATCGTTCATCAACCCATTGGGAAATGAGTTTGGATCCAGCGGATCAGTGCCTGCTAAGTATTCTTCTAAATTAGTAAAGCCATCTCCATCAGTATCAATGTCTGCATCACTCGGATCGAACGGATTAAAGCCATATTGTTCTTCCCACACATCGGGCATGCCATCGTTATCATCATCCAGATCTTCGTTATCACCAATCCCATCATTATCGTTGTCATTATCTTCGTCAGGATTTAAGGGGAAAAGATCTTCAGAATCAATCACACCATCGCCGTCCGTATCCGGATCAAGTGGGTCGGTACCGTTTTGATATTCAACAAAGTTAACCCAATTATCATTATCCGGATCTTCATCGGCATTGGGCCACAGTGCATTTAATCCATATTGAATTTCCCAACCATCCGGCATGGCATCACCATCGGTATCCCACAAACTTGGGTTGGTTTTGGCAGAAAATTCATCTAAATTATTCAGCTCATCTGCATCGATATCTAAAACAGCATCACTTGGATCCATTAAGTTCAACCCGACACTCAACTCCCAGGTATCAGGCAATGTGTCGTTATCATCATCAAGATCAATATGATTACTGATTCCATCATTATCTGTATCGAACCATTGAGCAGGATCATTAGCAAAGACATCGGCATTATCACCAATCAAATCACCATCCGTATCTAATGATTCAGTTACATCGAAGGGGAAGACATCCTGCTGATCCTCAACTCCATCATTATCATCATCTGCATCAATTTTATTTAACAAACCATCGTTATCCGTATCCATGTATAACGACTCACGTTCAAAAGTCACCATGGCAAAATCATTACTGGAGACATAAACGTGTAAACTATCAGAACTTGTTGTCACTGATTGTGCATTTTGCATATTGGTAATAAGGTTATTTTTCTTATCAAGACTGCCATTTTCCAGCGCCTGCACAAAAAGTAGTTTTCCAGAATTAATATCTCGTTTAAATACAACCAGTGAATTGTCTTGCTGTCCTATTGCATAAACAAATTGATTGTCTGAACTGAGTGTCACGGCACTCGGACCTGTTAAGCCAGAAATAATATTTCCAGCACCGTCGTCTAGGCCATTTTTTAGCGTCTGAATTAATGTCAATTTTCCAGTGACATTGTTACGTTTAAATCCTAATAATGCATCAGAAAACATGCTGGCAACATAGACATACTTATCATCAGTAGTGATATCAATTGAGATCGGTCCTCCTAACTCAGAGACAACATTATTTTCATCATCAACCCCACCCTGCTGAACAACTTGTTGGAAGAGTAATTGCTTGGTATCAGGATCAATGTTGAATACAGCCACTGCATTGCTCAAAAGACCGGTGACATACACAGATTTGTTGTCATGTGACTGCACAACTTCTGCTGCTTGTTTTAATCCACTAACTAACTGATTAGCGGAATCCAATTTACCATCAGTCAATGCTTCACTGAATGTCAGCCAACCACTATGCGGATTGCGTTTAAATACGGCTAAACTATTTTCAACACCCGCTGTAACAAACACTATTTCACCGTCATGACTGACTTTCACACTGGTTGCTCCTAACAATCCATCAACAATATTTCCAGAACCATCTTTTTCATCATCAATAAGCGTTTGCACTAATGTCAATTTCCCATCATTCACGTCCCGAGTGAAATAGCTTACTGAGTTATCTTCAAAAGAAGCAACATACACATGACGACCATCTGGACTCATGGTGATTGACATTGCTTTTTGTAAACCATTGATATCATTTTCGCCATCAACAAGCGTTTGCATTTTTTCTAATTGTCCAGTTAATACATTGCGATTATAAACAATCAGAGAATGGGAATAATAAGAGACTGCATAGAGGTGTCTGCCATCAGGACTGACAACTGAATCATACAAGCGAAAATTTTCCACCGCTGCATCTTGAAAAGACAGGCCATATAGCTCATCCAATGGATTAGGCACTAATGGGTCTGTACCTAATGTGAATTCTTCTAAATTACTCAAGCCATCATTATCAGGATCTTCATTGGCATCAGACGGATCTAGTGGGTTAAATCCGTAGAAAATTTCCCAAACATCAGGCATGCCATCTTCATCTGTATCATCTTCCGGGTTTAAATTATGATCTTGGCAATAGGTTACATTAGCAAGTTTTGGTGGCAGATTTTTCAGTGGCGCCAAACTTTCAAGGGGATTTCCACATAAATTTAACGTTTCTAAATTAATCGCATACTCAAGACCGGTTAAATTAGCAATTCCACTTCCAGAAAGATCTAAATTGGTAACCGATGCTAATTCACCTTTCGTAATGGCATCAATGGCATTTTTATTGAGATTTGCATTGATTGCCGCACGTAATTGCATATCTGGAATCAAAATTGGATCAGCATAGCCATCTTGGTCGGTGCCTAACGCTGCTGCTAACACGCGCAAATTTACCGCGGTAACATAGGGATTTTGCCCCCAACTTCCATCATTATTTTGATTGACATAAATACTATCCAACAATGCATCAATCGCTGGAGAAATACCTTGATAACGAATCAATGCAAGAGTCGCTTCTCCTTTGATTAAATCAGGGGTATTTGCATCAACTTGTTGCAACAGTGTATTAGCTGCTTTGTTTAACGTGATATCTAAATTGAAATTTTTATCTTTATAGCGATTCAAACTCAATAATATTTGAGCGGTACTTTGCAAATGACTCGACGACTCTTGACTAATGGACCAACCATTATCCTGGCCATTAAGTAACTGGATTGCTTTCAAAAAAGCAATATTGGTAGATATATCAGAATCGTCTTCTGCTATGTTAAGCGCTAATAAGGCAAGTGCTGTATCAATCGCGCTTGGGTAATAATTTTCACTCAACCCCCACCCCGCTAAATTTTGATCTAACTCATTGGTGGTTTGTAGCAGCGCATCGATGTTTGCATTGATATTATTGCCATGAGGAACGAGAGCAGCAATTCGCCTTGCTTCATAGTCCGTGTTATTGCTTGCATGATTTTCAAGCCAAGTCACACCATTGTAATAAGCACTTTGATACTGATTGAAAGCGCTTAAACCAAGCACAACTTCAGAGGTATACAGTAATTTTATGTCATCGTCATCCCCCCAACTACCATCCAATAATTGTTGATCTGACAACCATTGACTTGCGGTTTCAGCTGCTGAAGTTAACTGCTCTTTAGTTGCAGAATATACAACATTTGATTGAATAAAAAAGAAAATAAAACAGACAACAATATTCCATCTCGTCATTTTTAACATCCTCTGCATATGACATCATTAAATTCAACATTCCTTTAAAGATTAAAGCTCTGAATAGAGCAGTTTATTATTAAGTTAAACAAGCTTTGATTACTGCCAAACTGGCCACTAATTTTGTGTGAAATTCACAAATATCAATATTTTCATCCAAAACTTTGTGGATTTATCATATTTTTTATGAAATTTCCTCTACACAATTGAATCTATTTAAAAACAGATTAATTTAATCTATTTCACAGACCGGCTATTCAAAAGTATTTTTGCTTACAGGTAAACCCCACGAAATAATGGGGTTTCTAAAGATGCCCTTCAAAAAAACCCACATTTTTTAGTGGGTTTGCTGATAGCTACACATATTAAACCAATGATTTCAATCACTTATAAAGATTAAGAATTAGCTAAAAACACACGGAATGATGTCATCCTGTGTGCAAGCTAAATGAACGCTAACACCTTGACTTACTTAATTGCGCTAATATGATTTTTGATGATGCAAGATAAACTTCATTGTTATAAAGTTTATCTTGAAAAAAACAACAAAGAGTTTTGAGCACTACCTAACAGTGACTTATTTTAAAAATTGAGTCCTAGCATTCCACTTAAAACCATCTTCCATTAAAAGTTGGTTGCTAATTCTTGGTGAGTAAATCAGGCCGTTAAATGGCTCACAACTGTATGGATCATTTGCAACAGCACAGTCTCGATAAGAATTACCTAGATAGATATGATTTGACTCTAGCATATCACCACACGACTGTGCTGCTGACTGAGCCATAATCTTTACACCATCTAAATATAACTCAGCCATTTTTTTAGCTCTATAGATAGAAATTCCAATATCATGTGCTTCTCCTTCACGAAGGCTGGCAAAGTTTTTATCACTGGAGTTGTTTGCTTGGGTATGCAGTTTCAGTTTACAAGAACCAAACCATACATTAAATTTTATACCAGCTTCATATTGACCTGAATTAGCTGGGGTTTCATATGGACTTAACTTTAAGTTCCAAGCATAGCCCCCTTCAGCTGATTGAGCTGCAATCATATTGGTATTTTGTGGAGGTGTCAGCGCATTTTGATTCAATCTAAATTTAGTCGTGAATGAAATTAAGTCGCTTGAAAAATTGATAGGATTTTTATTTTTTGAATCATCCGTAATCTCTAATACAGCATTGTTTGTGCCGTCATTTGGAAACAACCATGCTTGCTTTTTCTCATCAAATTCTGGAACGGGTCCATGATCTTCTGTCAGACAATTTTCCAAGCAAGGTGTATAGTCAATTTTATGCGCCTTGTATGCTAGCTCCAACTCTCTTGATAAAGATAGCATGCGAATCTCTTCATTAGATAAAGTGACTGTTGATAGCAATGGTTTGGCGATCAAACCATTAAATAAATTAGCCTGACTAGGTTTGTTGCCTAAATAGATAGGTTGGTTTGTTCTTACTACTCTAGGTCGAATAATATTATTCGGCTCTTTTTGCATATCCAAAATTTTCCAATGTGGTGGACAGTATGTATTGGAGTCTGGCTCACTGTCCAGGCATGATTGAAGATTTGTTGGATGAGTGATTGTGACTCTATCTTTTTCTTTGCCATCAACAAAAAATTTCATTAATGGGCCTGCTTTACGACTACCTTGAATAGTAAATGCAATATGATGATCTTTACCGCAAATAATTGGATCATCCGAACTTAAGACTACTTTTTCATAAATATCTTGCTCATTATTTGCAAGCCAAATAGAAACTTGTGGCTTACCATTGAGTAATTTTAGTTTCCAACTATGGGGAGGTTGATCATCATCGCTCGGCTTAAACGCAATCATGCCATCGCCTGTTGCAACACCATCATCATTCAGCTGATTACAAGTCTTGCTATTTTCAGCCACGTTAATAAACGTTGAAAAGCTAAAATGTGCAACACCAATATTAAGGCGAGTAGAGTTGTTAATGCTAACTGTTTCACAACTTTCATCATTAGGACAATGTTTTTGAATATCGATCATATCGTCAGTGAGTATTGGATCAATATTCAATTGATAATCAATAAAACCAACTAAGTTATGCCATTTGTAGTATGAGTTCTGTAAAAATCCCACAACATCAGGTCTTTTATCATTTAAATTTGTCCCGTAATATTCATTTACTTTTTGATATTTTGCGTTGTATTCATCATCATTAATTTCAAATAACAAATAATTGGCTTCTGTTACATTACACATCGAAGATAGCTTCCTTGCAAACAAGGCGGGTTCATAAACTAACTTCCACTTGCCTTGCCTGACTGCAAACTGTTGCGTTTGATGATAACCTCCCGTTGAATAATTAAAGCTCCATCCTTTTGGTGGCTGTTGTCCAGGTGAGCCATCACACATTAATTCATTTATGTTACTCGGAGTGTCTGCCATATAAGCAGGACCTGTTTTTCCTTGCCAAAATTCCGCGCGAGTTTTATCAAAAAATGATAACGGCTCGCTATTAAGTAAATTTGAAAAATTGATCCCGTATGCATTAGACTCTTCCGTCAAATCAACACCAGCTAGAGAAGACAGAGTAGGATAAAAATCTCGACTGGTAATGAACTCATGATTGACTCCGGTGTTTTCTTTTTGACTATAACCAAAAAATCTTATGGCTAAAGGCACTTTAATACCTCTTTCAAATAACTGCAGCTTTCTTCCACGCAGCTTTATATCGCATTCACTTTCAGGTTGATTTTCTTTACAGCTAACAGAATCATCTGCAGAACCACCGTGCCCGCCCCAATTAGCATGCACTTGAGGAGCGCCACCATTATCACTGGTGATAACAACAATGGTTTCATTTTTCAACTTATTTGCCGAATACATTTTTTCAATAGTTTGCACGACTTTTTGAATATTGCGATCAATGTAACTCATTTGAAGTGCATACTGCCCAATTCTACCATCGCAATAAGGATTTCGATTTTCAGTATCTTCACAATTATTTTCGTAACTAATTATCGGCTGATTACTGCCGCTCAAAGATAAGTTGTATCCTATTTCGTAGGAACAAGCTTCACTTTCATTTTTAGTACCACACTGCAGTTGTTGTTTATAATCTGGCGGGATATGTACTGGCAGATGAGGTGTGTAATACCACAAATTAATAAAAAACGGTTCATGTGCTGGCGTTGCTAATATATTATCATTCACTGTGTTTAACATCGAAGTGACTTCATTCGTTAGCATGTTAGGCAAATAGTTCTGAGTATCTGTTGTGCAGATATTATCTTTATTCAATTGATAAACTTGATGGCATGTTACGCCATTAGGGAAATTAGCTGCTTGGAAATGTTGTCGCGTTAAATTGTAAGCAAAATACCCATAAGGGTAGACAGTTGGCCTAAAAATAGATTGATTTTCGTCAGATACATTCTTAATATCAGGCGCGCAAGCCAGCTGACAACTCTCCTCTTTCTCATACCATATTGTTGAATAATCGAAATCACGGTTTTCTGGTCGATAGCTTTCGTCTCCATCAAGGCCAACATGCCATTTCCCTACGGTAGCTGTGTAATAGCCTTTCTTTTTAAGTTGCTGAGAGATGAGTGGAAAATCAATACTAAGACCATGTTGGCCAAATTTTTGTTGTGTTTTAAGCACATTATGCTGAATGGGGTATTGTCCTGAAAGCAAAGAACTTCTCGTCTGTGTGCAATTAGGGCCACTGGAATAATAATTTTTGAAAAGGAAAGAATCTTCTTTGCCAAAAAAGTCATTGATAAATGGTGTATGAATTTTTGATTCTGGATTATATGCGCGGGAAAGCTTTTAATAACTTCTGCAATAAATAAAATTTGAGGACTAAAATGATTTTGGGGCACATTGACGAAGCAAAAGACGGTGTTGTTACAGGTTGGCTTTACGTGGAAGGTCTCGATACAACGCC
>JAUIKI010000253.1 GCA_030430875.1 Gammaproteobacteria bacterium
AGCATGTTCGGGAACACCTGATAGAGTTTCTTTTTCATCTATATGTTTATGCCAGGCTTGTGTCGCATCAAGAATATTGTTTGAAAACTGATTATAAAGGGTTGATAGTTGTTGATTAATTGATTTGTAGCGTTTTTTATCTTCACCTGATAACCCAACACCTGCCAATTGAAAGTCGCGAATAGCATCATCTACGACTTTTTTTTGAATAGTATTGAGCTTGGCTGATTGTTGAATCTGGACATATGCATCAAATAACATTTTGTTTTGGCCAAGATCAGTTGCGTAGTCAGACAAAGCAGGCAAACAGGCTTGATACGCATCGCGCAATGCAGGACTATTCTTGACTGAATTTAAGTGACTGACAGGAGACCAGGCTTGGTTTAAGCGATCATCAAGCTCTTCGAGTGGATTGATAAGATTCTCCCAAGAATAAACACTATTATTTTCAATAGCTTTGGTGATTTCTTTACGATTCTCGTCAATAAGTGCTTGAATTGCCGGTTCAATGTGCTCAGGTTTGATTTGATTAAATGCAGGTAGCTCAGAAGATTTAAGTAATGGGTTTTTTTGCATAAAAATTCCTAGTTTAGTCTTTTTGCGTTAGAATTGGCGGGTTTTCTTTGGTTGAAAGCAACATTCTCTGATGATTACTATAGCATATATGTGAGGTATTTTGGGTTGGACAAAAATTTGAAATTACACGGGTTTAATAACCTGACCAAAACGTTGAGTTTTAATATTTATGATATCTGTTATGCGCAATCTAAGCGGCAACGTCAAGATTATATTGAGTATATCGATGAGCTTTATAATGCAGAGCGATTAACACAAATTTTGACAGATGTTACCCACATCATCGATGCGAATATATTGAATATTGCTCGTCAAGATTACGACCCTCAGGGTGCAAGTGTCACTATGTTGATTGCTGAGCATGATATGCCTCCGCCAGCAGACAAGATCAGTGAAACTCCTGGGCCGCTGCCAGACGCTGTGGTTGCTCATTTAGATAAAAGTCATGTGACAGTGCACACCTATCCTGAAAGTCATCCAGATAATGGCATCAGCACATTTCGGGCTGACATTGATGTGTCAACGTGTGGATTAATTTCACCACTGAAAGCATTGAATTATTTAATCCATAGCTTCGATTCTGATATTGTTATTTTAGATTATCGTGTACGTGGTTTCACCCGAGATATTGATGGCCGAAAACATTACATCGATCATAAAATTCACTCGATTCAAAATTATATGTCAGAAGATACCAAATCGGCTTATGACATGATTGATATGAATGTCTACCAAGAAAATTTGTTTTTAACCAAAATGATTTTGAAAGATTTTGATTTGAATAATTATCTGTTCGGTGTCGATGTCAATGCGTTATCCGATGAAGAACGCGAAGATATTCAATGGCGTTTGCGCAAAGAAATGTTAGATATTTTTTATGGAAGAGAAGTGGATTGAGGTGTGTTTAGATTACTGGAGATGTTGTTAAATAACTTAGCCTGGAGAGATAAGAATGAATAATAATGCCAAAAAATATTTTGAGCTACATTCACTTGCTGCGAAGCAAGGTGATGCAGAGGCTTAATACAAATTAGCTTTGATGTATGAATGAATATGGACAATACGTCGAAAAAGATTTGAAAAAAGCAGTTGGATTATTTGCTCAAGCAGCTGAAAAAGGTCATCCGATTGCTCAGTATAGTTTAGGTTTTCTGTATGAGCATGGGCAGGGTAGTGTTATTCTCAATTTTTTGGCAAATAATCTGTATAGACCGCCAGGCAAAGAAATATCAGATCTGGTTGGGTTTTACATGATTGTGAAATGATAGAAAACCATGGGAGCCTATTAAAATTATTTGTTTGCGACCAACTAAAGATTTTGTATCTATTTTTTGAGGTTTTTATAACGCTCAGCATTCTCATTCGTTTGGCCTTCCAGTGCGTTTGGAAATTTCTTGCGTAGATAATTTAGAATGTGTTTGCGTTTAGATAAGAATGAGGGGATTGCCAGCCGTCTTCCATCGCTGCTGTGAATCATAATCTGGTAGATTTCACCATGATTTACTTTTGCCTCAGAGAGATAAAACCATAGCACATAATTTTGATCTTGATTGGCAATGGCTTTTAACAGCGGGTGTTTTCCGCGTTTTATTTCATAAGAATTTCTCACGTTTCGATAAATAGTAAAAAGGCCTAATACTGAAACAAATATTGTGAGTGACCATAAAAAAATCTCTTCTGCCAAAGGAGTGTTTTTCAGTGCCTCTGGGTCATCGGTTGTTAGCATCCAAACTAACAATAGACCGAAGGTGGTGAGCAAGACTCCTATGAGCTTCATTTTCAAGCTAGACACTTTTAAAAGCTGCTTAAATTCAGCGTCAGTCATGTTGAGTGATCCCTAATCATTTTTTACAGGAATAATAGTTTTTCTTTAATTTTCTGAGTTAATTCGTTAGCTAAGAGTCCCTTAATTTCCGGAATTTTTAATGAGCTTCTAGTGGGGCCAGCATAGTTTGGGTTGTGCATGATAAGATGGATCAACGCAACTTGAGGTGTCCATTCATTTCGTTTGCATGCTATGTTGAGTGCGTCAACATGTGTGCCATCATCGATAGTCATGCGTCCATTTACCCATGATCGGATTTGCGTATTTTTACTTGCATCACCAAGTAAAGCAACCTGGTATGTAATGTCGTTGACTTTATCATTTTCCCAGAAAGCTTTTAGCTGTACGCTATTATCTGGCCTTTTTACCAAAATGTTTGCGTAATCTAGGAGACCATGTTGAAAACAAAATCGATTTTTTTCAAAAGAGACGCTAATGACTGGATATAAATGGGCAACAT
>JAUIKI010000254.1 GCA_030430875.1 Gammaproteobacteria bacterium
GGACCGAGGAGGTGCTCAATGTCAACATGTGAAATCCTAGTTGAGGCTTCTATTGAGGCGGCGGCAAGCCCCGCAATGCCGTGGTATATTTGTAAGTATGTAGGAAGATCTGGAATTTTCGGCGCTGCCGCATGCATTACGAGTACCTCCTACAACAGGCTGTTGGGCGATCCAGCATTCAAGGCTGTCAACAAGGAGGCCGCTTCAAAAGGTTGCACTGTTGCGGTTCAGGCCGGTGAGAAAGTCTATCGGATAGTCATTGTTAAGGGTAAGAAGACAATTCAAGATATCGAACAAGCAGTGAAGCCAGCCAAGAAAACCTTCCAATTCTTCAACACGGCGCATGGAATGCAACAGTTGATGCGCTATCTTACTGCAATGTAAAAGTATGATGATCATGCTGGTCAACACAACAAGCCCACAATATTTCGTACCTCTATTCGTTAAAATCCGCAGCATCGGCCGGTTCAGAGTGAATTATCTCGAACGTCACTGGTGCGCAAGCCTCCTATCGAAGTGATCAGAGAGACCCTTGATGAGATTATACAGAGTGCGGCCAACTGAAATTGTTATCAGATTTATGAAGTGAGACCATTGCATTAAAACTACAACGATAAAAATGGTTAAAAATCTCCATATTTTCGTTGCAAAATTGGTCAATAACTTGTTATTACCTGCATTTTGCGCCTTAATCTGAATCTTTTTTTCTCATTTTTCTGTCGCTGACTTTTAATGCAATGGTCTCATCAAGATTGTCTCTTTTCGCTTAAATCGTTTGATGGCGATTCTTTATCGCACCAAGTTGCCAATGTTTCTATCCATTTAGGGTGATTATTTAGACAAGGAATTAATTGTAAAGCATCACCGCCATTTTCTTGGAAAATCTCCTGGCCACGAATACCAATTTCTTCGAGTGTTTCAATGCAGTCAGCAACAAAAGCAGGACAGATCACCAACAGTTTTTTCACGCCCTGATGCGCAAGCTGCTTGATAGTATTTTCAGTGTAGGGCTCTAACCATTTTGCTTTACCTAGTCGTGACTGAAAGGCAACGGAGTATTTCTCAGGAGGAATGTCCAAGGCATTTACCAGTTTTTCAGTGGTCTTGAAGCATTGATGTCGATAGCATGTTGCGTGTGCAACAGAGTCAGTTTTACAACAGTCAGCCTGTTTTAGGCAGTGTTGATTTGTTGGATCTGTCTTTGTCAAATGTCGTTCTGGCAGGCCGTGATAGCTAAAAAGTAAGTGGTCATACTCTTCTTGTAAATAAAGTGCTGTGTTTGCTGATAATGCTGCAATGTAGTCGTCATCTTGATAAAAGGGTGGCAATACTTGGATTTTAGTAGATGGTTTTAGCTTATTTATTGCATTTTCTACGGCAACAATGCCTGTTTTTACAGTAGACATGGCATATTGTGGATAGAGTGGAATCACCAAAAGCTTAGATATTGTATGCTGTTCGAATAGAGTTTTCAGTGTGTCTGTGATAGAAGGGTTACCATAGCGCATGGCTAAAACTACAGGTTTTTCTATCTGATCGGCTAATGATTGAGAAACTAGTTGACTGATGACAATCAGCGGTGATCCATCTTCTGTCCAAATGGAAGCATACGCTTTTGCTGATTGTTTTGGTCTGCTTGGAAGAATTAATCCTTTGACAATCAGAGCACGTAACAAATAGGGTAAATCAATGACATAAGGGTCCATTAAGAACTCATCGAGATAGGTTCGAACATCCTTGGTGTTTGGTGAATTTGGTGAACCAAGGTTAAGCAGCAATATTGCTTGCATAGGATTTCTACCTCAATGAAAGTATGATAGTCTTGAAAGTTGAAAATAATAACACGACACAGCTGGGTAGCAGCTGTGCTTGAGTGGCGGATGTTAAATAATGATTCAAAATGCTCATTTTTTGCCTAAATATGTGATTACATCACCATTTTCTCTCGATTTTATCTGCTTGTCGATGCTATCCGGCTATTTAAAACATCAAATGGTTGGTTCAAATTAAAATGATGTCCAGAACTGAGCAATTTATCCAGCAAGTAGCTCTCAGAAAATATTTGGTTATTGCTATCGTCTTGTTGTGCTGTTTATTTGCGGCATATGGTATGAAGGGATTGAGTGTTACCAATGATTTTCGGGCTTATTTTAGTAAAGATAATCCTCAGCTGAACGCGTTTGAAATGCTTGAGCAACGTTTTTCTAAGCAAGATAATTTGTTTTTTTTAATAATTCCCAAGGATCAATCTGTTTTTTCTAAAGATGTTTTGAGCTTAGTGTATGAGTTGACTGAAGCTTCATGGAAAACTCCTTACTCTCAACGCGTTTCATCATTATCTAATTATCAACATACTCGAGTGGATGGTGACGATTTGTATGTTGATTATCTGTATGAATCGATTGATGAGCTGACTGAAGAGAGAATTGCTGCAATACGCGAATTGGCATTAAATGAAGATGTGTTGCTGAATAACTTGATTCCTGAAGATGGAGGCGTGACAGGTGTTCGCGTGAGCATCGCTTTGCCAGAAGAGAAAGGAACTGAAGCAAGCCGTGAAGCAGTGGCTTATGCTAGAAGTTTAATAAAAATATTTCAAGAGAAGTATTCGCAAGTTGAGATTTTGTTGGGGGGGTCAATTGCATTTAATGTCACGCTAGGTGATGCTGTTGTAACTGATATGTCCACATTGGTTCTAATCACTTATGGCCTTATTTTAGTTTTACTTGTCGTCTTGTTGAGAAGCTGGTTGGGAATGGCCATTATTTTTATCATGATTAGTTTGTCGGTGGTCTCAACCTTAGGAGTATTTGGCTGGCTTGGTTATGGGCTAACACCCAATGCAGGGTT
>JAUIKI010000009.1 GCA_030430875.1 Gammaproteobacteria bacterium
AATGAGATTGAGTGCTTTTGTGGCATCCTCAGCTTCGACAACATTATAGCCTGAGCGCTCTAGAGAAAAGCGCAGCATTTCACGAATATCCGGTTCATCTTCAATAATTAAAACGGATTTTTGGCTCATCAGCACGTCTCGGGTCTATCATTGAGTGAATTATACTGTGTTTAGGGTGTTTAGCCTAATATCTACTTAGACTAAAGATATTTAAACTGAGACCTTTGTGCCAAAATGCTGGAGTCTCCCTCTCATTTTTTACATTATCCGCTATGAAAAAGATCTCAGGCTGAATTAATCCTATTTTAAGAAGGAAAACATGACAAAAATCAAAATAATGCCTCAGAGAAATTGCCAATCGACAAAAGGTTGTATAAAATCCCAATTCTTGTGCTGGCGTAGCTCAGTTGGTAGAGCAGCTGATTTGTAATCAGCGGGTCGTAGGTTCAACTCCTATCGCCAGCTCCAAATTTATAAATTTATCTTGGCAATTTTCTCAGTGCTGGTTCAATAACAGCTCTTATTTTTTGTGGTAACATGCGCAAGAAATTTAATGAATTGCTTGTCTGTCTATAAAATTACCACTATTTGAGTGGATATCTTTATAGAATTGCACTGAGTAAGCATCCAATCATCCCGACCATGCAAAATTGTTGAACACTAAAGAGTAAAAAACGGCTCAGTGCTGTCCGGTTAGTTTCGATGAAGCTAATGTGTATGATGGATTGAAAAATTCTCGCAATAATGAAAATAGCAGCAAGCTGATCGATAATGATTGACTGAGTTTGTGTTGCGTAAATAATAAAGACAATGGCAGCAAATATCGGTAAATTTTCAGTACAGTTGATATGAGCACGCATTAAGCGTCGATAAAAATCTGATTCGCAAAAATAGTCGGCACGAAACACTTTGATTTCCTTTTGTCGAGAAAAAATGAGTCGCCAGCGAAAATAACCAATCATTCCCACTATAATCATGGTCCAGATAGCGAAGATGAGTAGTGACCAAAGAGAAATGTTCATAATAAATATCCTGTCCTTGTTTGAGAAGCCAACCAGTTGTATATAGCCATCGTCATAATAACCTAGGTGATTGATGATTAAAAATATATGAGTTATCACAACAATAGGGATATGATATGAAATGTAACGGTATTTCATATATGGTTAGCAGTTTTAATGCAATGGTCTCTTGGTAGTCGAAAAGGTGTTGCAATTACGCGCTGTGCGTTGGGTGCTGTTCAAAGACCCTGATGGCATTTGACTAAAAGCTAATCACATTCCTGGCATGGGCAATTTAGATCCGTTTGTTAAACGATTTTAAAATAGTTAGGTAAATTAGTGGGGAATTATCAAGCCACGGAGGTTTCAATGTCAGAAAAGAAAAATTCAGAAAATAGTTTTGACCTTGGCATCGATTTTTCAAATAGCAAGGCCTTACAAGTAAGCTGTCAAAAAAGACCATTTGAAAAAAAAAGCGTACAATGGGCTAAAATCGTCAAAGAGTTTGAGAATCAAAGCGATAAACTACGTATTCGTCCTTTGGATAAAAAAGATATCCCACAAGTAGCCAAGCTATTTCGTAGTGATTACCCTTTGTTATACCGCACTACTCGCCACGATTTTTTTGATGAAAACTTTTTTCTTAACGAGGCAGCTCAGCTCTCTCAATGGGAAACGGATAGTGAAAATAAAAAATATTTTTTTGCTATTGTTGAGCATATTCAACGTTCAGAAATTATATTTGCCATGGGGGTTTTGCGAGATTCTTATGACCGAAGCGCACAAATTTTAGCTGGCGTCCTCAAAAAAACCTATCGTGATCGCAAATTAGCTCCGCATTTTTCTTGTTATTTAGATGATGTTATGAAAAACTCTGGCATAGATTACGCATGGGGAACGTTTGATGCTAAGACAATAAAAGCTCAACGAGTTGGTCTTTCGATAGGTATGAAAACGGGTGGTTTTATGCCAGGGATGTATCGTTGGTCTTTTGATGGAAAAAATTATTATCGTGACATGTTAGTGATGATGTATAAGTTTTATAATAATGCCGAAGAGTATAGTACCTCGCCAGAAGATTGGCAGATTGATTCTCAAGTTGTAGAATCTTTTCAAAAACTGTGTCAAGAAATTAAAAAAAAATCTACTGATTGAGACTTTTTTCTAAAAACACAATTCACATTAAAACATCAAACTCAACACAAGGTAACGCAATGAAAAAAAAATCCATTTTTTTACAAATTATTATAATGAGTTTCCTTCTCAACATAAACAATCCTTTAATGGCAAATGATGATCAAACCGATCACTTGTTGCAAGAACTTGCCATGGAAATTCAGTCTGATATTTTAGCAGCATCACCCTCTCGAGATGGTTTAGGAGAGATAGAAATCACCCAGACTGAGGATGATGGCATTGGAGTTTTTGTTAGTTTCCCCATCGGCTACAAAGTCAATGTGTCCAGAGAGTTAAAAGAATTGCCTTATCCACTACAGGTTAGTGGGTTGTATAAACATATCACCGGTTTGGAATTGCCTAAAAAAGCATTTGACGCGTTAGTTAACTTAGAAATTGCCAAACTTCGCGCAATGCATGAACAACCAAACTGGCTAAATAATCTCGCAGAAACTGAGTTTGATAATCTGGAAGAGCCTAATTTATTACCAGCAAATGCATGCGCTGACGCTTACATTTCTAAATATATATTTAAACATAATTGTAAAATTTATGGCGGCTATACCGTTGTTAATAAAGCTGATGATATTTGCTTATCAACAACAGCTTATAAAGGCAACCATGTGCAAGAGGTGGCTTATTACAGTGTTCAAAACAAAAAATATTTACCCAACCATCTTAAAACAATTTATGAAGGAAAATGGGCTACTTATGCTCGAATGACCGCTGTTAAACGATATCGTCGAGGTCGCATCACTTTTGCCTCTAGCACAGATTATTCGCGTTTTCATATAGAAGGCGATGAGTTACTTGTACAAGTTTGGTATGAGTATGGCTCTTGTTATACGTATTGGGGCTGAAGTGAATTGGCTTGGATGGAGTGGCATGCATTCAAGCTTTGCATTTATGGTCGACAGTTAAAGTGGTAAACATGTGGTTTCATCGATGGGGAGCTGTGACATCTTTGATAGTTAGCAACTTTTTCGTTAAGAGATGAGAGGTGTCATGTGCAAAAAAATGGGTTGAGTATTTGAGTAAGAATTGACTGACGCGTAGACAAATCACTATTTATCTTATACCATCGACTCGTTTTCATTTCTCTGCTTGTTGTTTCATTAATCAATAGAGTTGTTTAAACAAAACATTTTGGCAAACCAATTCGGAGTTTTAATCTAATGAAAAAAATTGCACTTTTAAATGTATTATTTGCAGCTGTTTTATTGTCAGCTTGTTCAGGTGGTGATTCATCTGCGTATAAAGATGAATTTCTAGGAAGTTGTAAGCAAAGCGGTGCTGCAATGGGCGATAAAGTAGATGCTTATTGCGAATGCGCATTTGATAAAATTGTAGAGAAATACCCAACCAAAGCTGAGTTAGATAAAGTGACTCAAGAAAATCCGCAAGGTTTGGTTGAAGTGTTTAAGCCATGTATTGACGAATTGATTGGCGGTTAGTATTACAAGATAGATTCCTGCAGATATTCTTAGCAGGAATCTACTGTTCCACATCAGCCATATCACCACATTGCTCTAACCAAATTTTTCTGTCTCCAGATCGTTTTTTAGCAAGTAGCTTGTCTACATTTTCCATGACATTGTCACCCGGCTCAATGGTGAGTCGAATTAATCGACGGGTGTCAACAGCCATAGTGGTTTCACGTAGTTGTAAAGGGTTCATTTCCCCCAGTCCTTTGAAACGCACAACATTAATTTTACCTTTCTTATTTTCGGCTTGAATGCGATTTAACACGCCTTCTTTTTCAGCATCATCGAGAGCATAATAAACATCTTTACCAATATCAATGCGATAAAGTGGTGGTAGAGCAACATAAATGTGACCTGCTTCGACCAGTGGTTTAAAGTGGCGTAAAAATAATGCAGATAGTAACGTTGCAATATGCAATCCATCTGAATCAGCATCAGCAAGAATACAGATTTTATGATAGCGCAGACCACTTAAATCAGTCGAAGCTGGATCAGCACCGATAGCAACAGTGATATCATGCACTTCTTGAGACGATAAAATATCAGCTGATTCAACTTCCCAGGTATTTAAAATTTTACCTCGTAGCGGCATGACTGCTTGAAATTCACGGCTACGCGCTTGTTTTGCTGATCCTCCTGCAGAATCACCTTCAACTAAAAAAAGTTCAGATTGGCTTGGGTCTTGGCTAGAGCAGTCGGCTAGTTTGCCAGGCAATGCAGGCCCACTAGTAACTTTCTTGCGATCAACTTTTTTGGCAAGCCGTAACCGTTTTTGAGCATGTTGAATGGCTAGCTCAGCTAATTGTTCAGCTTCTTGAGTATGTTGATTTAACCATAAACTAAACGAATCTTTCACAACACCAGAGATAAAGCTTGCACACTCTCGAGAGCTTAATCGCTCTTTAGTTTGACCAGAAAATTGAGGATCTTGCAATTTTGCGGACAGGATATAGCCACAATTTTCCCAGATATCGTCAGCAGTTAGTTTTAATCCGCGAGGGAGCATATTGCGAAACTCACAAAATTCTCGGATGGCTTCTAAAAGTCCTGAACGCAGGCCATTAACATGCGTTCCACCTTGTGGTGTTGGTATAAGATTTACATAACTTTCAGTGGTTAAATCACCACCTTCAGGCAGCCATTGTAGCGCCCAATCAACTGCTTCAGTTTTGCCTGCAAATGTTCCCGTGAATGGCTCTTTTGGCAAGGTTACATAACCCTGAGTGGATTCTTGCAAGTAGCCCACTAAGCCATTTTCATACAACCATTCAATCGTTTCATTGGCATTATGGTCAATGAAAATGATTTTCAGGCCAGAGCATAAAACAGCTTTTGCTTTTAATAAATGTTTTAATCTTGAAAGGGAAAATTTAGGTGAGTCAAAGTAGCTTGGGTCAGGTGAAAAGCTAACTTTTGTGCCTGTGTTGCGTTTTCCGACACTGTCGATAACTTTTAGATCAGAGACTTTTTCGCCATTGGCAAACCCCATGTGATAAATCTGCCCATCGCGTTTGATGGTGACATCAAGCTGTTTTGAAAGAGCATTTACAACGGAGATACCAACACCATGCAATCCGCCTGAAAATTGATAATTTTTGTTAGAAAATTTTCCACCAGAATGCAGTTTTGTCAAAATCAGTTCAATACCAGTAATGCCATGTTCAGGGTGGATGTCCACGGGCATGCCTCGACCATCATCACTGACTTCAATGGAATGATCGATGTTTAATGTGACGGTGATTTGGGTTGCATGGCCAGCGAGTGCCTCATCGACGCTGTTATCAATGACTTCTTGAGCCAAATGATTAGGACGAGATGTATCGGTATACATTCCGGGACGTTTTCGGACAGGATCTAATCCACTTAATACTTCAATTGCTGCAGCGTTATATTGGTGTTGTGTCATGATGTCTCTAGGTGATGAAATAGTCGCTACATTGTAGAGAGGCAAGGCTGATGAATCAATATCATAAGAGGTCTTTGCTACAAAAGAGTAGAACAAAGGTTTTCATCAATGAAAAGTCTGTTATGTTGATGAGCGCCAGCTTATGTGTAAATTACAGGTTGTGAATAGGTGAATATATTGCAACGTCACTGACATAGAGTTAAGTCTTCTCTGAAAATCAGCAAAGTTAAGACTGCTAGCTACGTAAGTCGGGCATTACCTCTCTTGTTGGAAACTTAAAAGGCTTCTTTTTAAGCAGTTAGAGCGAATTATAGTCAGGATATATGATTTATTTTAGAGCGCTCATTTAGTTAATTTTCCGATCAAAAAACATCACTATTTTCCTCATGAGTAAGATAAAAATAACCATTAGAAATCCATTAAGAATATGATGAGCGGGATGACTTCCCATGGAATTTTTGCTATCAAGTTGATTGAAAATACGTGTCAATCAGTCTTTGTAACGTAATTGCTACACCGACGATTTTTCTCTGTAAAAGATAGTGATTCTTAACTGATACTCAACTGATTTTTCAAGAAAAATCATTATTCTAGTGAGAGGGAATCCTTTTTTAACTGTGGGGGTATTTTGAACTTTTGTTTGTTTGGTGTAATGAAATATTCCTATTCACCGGTATTTTTGTCTGGGAATATGGTTAACAAAAGAGCAGAAGTTTTTTAGTTTCTAAGCTGTTTTCACTAAAAGAATAGCTTGCTTAAAAGGTGAGCGATGAGCTAGAAGTATCCGCTCAACACACCAAATTTTGCCATATGAAATTGCATGAATGTGATGACATCTCATTGCTATTCAATTGTAAATCATTATCATTAGCTTGCTTTATTTAATTTTAACAATTTGGAGGTTTTAATGAAAAAAATCATAAAGGCGCTAGCAATTCCTGCTGCACTATTTTCAACCAGTATGTTTGCCGCAGATTGCGATGATTTCTCAGGTACCTATGCCGGAAATTGTGTTAATTACCCACCAGAATTTACTCAAGTTAGGTCGATAGTTGACCAGAATGGTTGTGGCAATGTACAAGTCATTTTAGATATTATACTGACTGAGTTGAATGAGGAGAAATACCCTGGTGTACCTGTTGGCACTACACTTATTTTAAGAGCACTCGATATGCACCCAGGTGATAATCTAAATGATCACACTGAAACGTTTGTTAGAAACGAATTCACCGATGATAATATTCCCATGACAACAACCAATTCACGTAGTTCTACCTGGAACAACGAAGGAACAGGCTTGATTGTTGAAGAAAACACAGTTGTAGAAATAGGTGGTCAAGTTGTATATGACGGTGATCTTTTGGGTACTTTCTTTCTAGACGCTAATGACAACACGATAAATCTAGACCTTACTGAGGAGAGTGAAATGGATCCATTAAGCTCTGGAGACTGTAAATTCTTTAAATTACCTTAACGGATAATTTTTATAATTTAACCCTATGTGAATAAGATTAAAATGTTACTTCCAAAAGATATTTTTGGAGAACAACAAACTACAAATCAAGGAAATGAGTCTATGAAAAAATTAACTATTGCTCTCGGCGCGATGATAAGCGCTATTGCTTCACCTCTTTATGCAGCTCAAAACTGTCCAGACTTTTCGGGTACTTATGTTGGAAGCTGTGATAACTACCCATCAGAATACTCACAAGTTAGATCGGTGGTAGATCAGAATGGTTGTGATAATGTCCAAGTCATTCTAGATATTGCGTTGACCGAGTTGAATGAAGAGAAATACCCTGGTGTACCTGTTGGCACTACACTTATTTTAAGATCAATGGATATGAATCCAAGTAGCAAACAGAAAGATGGTGAAGTATTTGTTAGAACAGCGGGTGATACCGTCACAACAATTACACGTGATTCTAAGTGGAGAGTTAATCAAAACAATAAATACTTCTTGAAAGTTAAGGAAAATACAAAAGTGGAAATCAGCGGCGAAGAAATATACAACGGCAACCTTGTTGGTAGCTTTTTTCTAGACGCTAATGACAACACAATAAATCTGAATCTCACCAAGAAGAGCGAAATGGATCCATTCAGCTCTGGAGATTGTAAATTATTTAAATTACCTTAACGGATAGTTTTTATAATTTAGCCTTATGTGACCAGGATAATTTTCGGATTATCTTGGTCTTTGCTTGCAAACTATAACAATATTAAAATGATACTAATCACTTGACGCCTCAGTGACTAGCCCCGCACTATTATTACTTACTATTTTTTCAACCAAGACCAAATAATCCATTCAATATTTCTGCAAATTGATGTGATTAAATGACGTTTGTTTTTAATCTTGTTCATGTCAATCATGTCATTTATTATCGCTGATTTAATCATGGATAATATGAGTGCCACATGCTGATTGATCGCTCAAACATTGAGGATACTGTATGGTTTTAGTTAATCAATTCATTTCTCTGCGATGCTTATTGGTTGTGTGCGCAGTGATGGGATTCATCACCGGTTGTGACTTCACTAAAACCGAGCAAGAGCAATATGCTGATCTTCAAGATGGTTTTATTTATAAAAGTTATCAAAAAATATCTAGAAAAACAGTTCCTCTTGCTGTGACTACGTATAAGCGTGAGCATGAGAAAATATCAGACGATACTCCGGTTAATCTCACAAATTTCGACACCCATTTTGGTTTGGCGCTATTGTTGGTCACTACGTTTAAATATGATTTAGCCTTAGCTGAATCTAATATTTCATCCGAGTATGCCGTTAGCGATGTCGAAAAAGCGCTTGCGCAATCGCTGATTTCTTTCATTATGTATCAAAAAAAATGGCCAACCTTAGCCCGTGAACAGTCAGCGCAAGCCAATGCTTTGTTGAAAGGAGCTGAATTAGATGGTGAGATATCAGTTGAGCAATTACATGACATGTTTGCAGTGGTGTTTTTATTGTTGGCTTTTCAAGAATCAGATGAGCAATTGATGCAAGAAGTTTTGCCAAGGATTTCTTGGGTACAATCGAATGCTGAAGTTGGCTCTTTGTGCGAGGCATTGATGTTAATTCGACTGGGCGACTATACCAAAGGATTTAATCAGCTGGAACAATTGGCCAATGATGCGGATGTGTCTCCAGAGTTAAAAGCAGACATTCAGAATATAACTCATGCGCTTAAAGAAGCTGCAGGTTTACCTGAGGATGAAAAATTAGGTGAGATAATGACAATGAAAGTAGTATTAAAAATATTGATGAGTCAACTTAAAGCAAAAGCCAGCACAAAATCAGTTGAATGGATGCAGTGGCTTGAAGAGTTGAGAGATAAAATACCAGTTTGAGGCCTTCCCACTAAAAATAGCGATAAAAATTGATTTATTGACGTGCAGTACGTCCTGTTTCAAGCCATTGTTTGGATGAAGAGCGTATTGGGTTAATATCAATGCCGCCTCGTCGTAAAAATCGCGCCGCGATACATAATGATTTTGGTTCGCATTGGGTGGAAATATCATAAAAAATTTGCTCCACGCATGCTTCATGAAAACCAGCATGATGTCGATAGGAAATTAAATATTCCAACAAATGCTCATGTGAAACAGCCTTTCCTTGATACTTAATAAACACACTGGCCCAATCAGGTTGTCCAGTCACCGGACAATTGGATTTGAATACGTGTGACACAAGATGTTCAGATATTTCATCCGATTGATTGCATCTTAAAATGGTCGCATCAGGCTGATAATGCTTAGGGGATACATCAATTTCATCGATGCAAACAGCATCACATGCGTTAAATGAAAGTGACTGGCTGGCAGCATGCAGTTGAGTAGTGACCGGAGTCCCAACACAATCGCTGATATCTGTTGTGAGTGTTTGAATCAATGCTTCTGTTGATGCAAATTGTGTTTGATTCAACGAGTTCAGATACAGTTTTAAGGATTTTGATTCCACTAAATTAGGCGAATCGCAAGGAATTCGAATTTCTGCGATGGCAATTTGTGGCTTGCCATTCGGATTTAGCCAGGATAATTCATAGCACGTCCAGGCATCTTCTCCGAAGAAATCGACCTGACTTTGGAAGAATAATTGGTTTCTGGATTCACTGCGAGGTATAGAAAATAATAAGTCCGGCGTATAATGGTCAATATAGTGAGTTTGTTGACCAAGGGGATTTAAATTTTTCATGGATATTTGTGATGTCTTTTTCAATTAAAAATCATTGTTTGGACGGTGCAAGTTTTATTGCTTCACCTAATTTTAATCAACGGCCTCAAGGCACGGTGATTGATTTGATTGTGATTCATAATATTAGCTTGCCACCCAAGCAATTTGGTGGGCCAGCGATTATTGATTTTTTTACCAACGAGCTTGATGTGCCACAAGATCCCTATTTTAACACAATCAAAGAGCTAAAAGTGTCTGCTCATTTGTTGGTTCGTCGAACTGGTGAAGTCATTCAGTTTGTAGGATTTGATCAGAGAGCCTGGCATGCAGGGCAATCTTTTTATCAAAGGCGTGAAGATTGCAATGATTTTTCGATTGGCATTGAACTGGAAGGCAGTGATGATATTCCCTATGAAATGATTCAATATGAGGTATTAAGTCAAATTTGCCAGGTATTAATACAACATTATCCGGCTATTTCATCTGATCGTATTGTCGGACACAGTGATATCGCACCGGTGCGAAAGACCGATCCTGGTCCAGCGTTTGACTGGCAATTATTGAAGCAGTTGCTCGATGAAAAAAATTAAGTTGGCATTTCTTATCAGCTTGATGCTTCTGCCAAGCGTGAGTTTTTCTGTCACTTTGATAGAAGATATGTTGGTGGTAGAAGATGTGCTAAATCGAGAGGTTCGTTTATCGAAACCCGCCAAACGTGTGATCACTTTGGCGCCACATCTCACTGAAATAGTTTTTCATTTGAGTGCTGGCGATAAAATTGTTGGCACAATTGTGCCAGCTGATTTTCCTGAAGCGGCAAAAAAAATTCCTATAGTGGGGGATTTCCAATCACTAAATATAGAAAAAATTATTCAGTTTAAGCCAGATTTGATTATTGCCTGGGCCAGTGGAGGGCAGAGGATAAGTTTGGAAAAGCTGGCTGATTTTGGATTAACTGTTTATTACAGTGAGGCGAAGACATTTGCTGATATTGCTCATGAAATGATGATGATAGGGCATTTATTGGGGATTGATGAAGCAGCTGTAACACAGTCTAATGCTTTGCTTAATCAGATGAATCAACTCAAAAAAAACTATGCAGATATGCCAAAAAAAACTGTATTCTATCAAATAGGACACGATTCTTTGTATACCGTCAATGCAGAACATTTCATTGGAAAAATGCTTGATTTATGTGGAGGTGAGAATGTGTTTGGCGATGCTCTAATGCCTATACCGCAAGTGAGCATGGAAGCTGTGATCGAGAGCAATCCATCAGTAATCATCTATGCTGAATCTGAAACTAGCGAGGCGAATCCTTCGTATTATCAACGTTTTTGGCAGAAGTATCCGTTTTTAGCAGCAGTTAAAAATGATCACGTGCTGCCAATTTCTACAAGTTTGCTTAGTCGGCCAGGACCGCGTCTGCTCGAAGGTGTACAAAAGCTTTGTGAATTGCTGCATTCAACGCATTGAGCAAGAAGAGCTTGAGAGATAGGGTTATTTATTGAAAATTTTTATAGAGTTTGTTTTGACACTATAAGTTGGACCCATGTAGTTTCTTTCAGTTTGAGAGTATTGGTAGGATTTGGAGATATTGATTTTATTGTCATCAACAACCTTTATTTCGGGCAGGTTATTATCTTGCACTTCAGATTGAATGAGTTCAAGTAAGAATAGATCTAACTCATTGTCGACTAGTTCTTCAGTTGCTTCGTCATCGCTCGATGCAAGATTGGAATCAAATTCGTCATCTGCAGATTTTATAGCATCGTCAATAGCCGTTTCAGACATTTCATCATTTTCTAATGAGGTGAGTCCGGTTTTCTCTTGGCACTCAGCTTTTTTTTGATTATTGATATCTTCACAATCAATGTCGAGTTGTTCTGCTGCAATTAATTGAGATACAAAACAGTTGAGGGTAAAAATACTGATGAATAGAAAACGAGACATGGTTGTCACCTTTGGATTCAATTATTGTTCTTGCTGTTATTATAAATAATGTCAGGTATTTTCCTCTAACATCCATTTTAACGCATGAGATTATATGTCAGTTTTTTAGCGTCCGTGCTTTAGTATATGCTGAAATTCCATGGACCACAATCCATAGACTAAGGAGTTTTGATATGAGAGGAGCTAAAAAACAACTTTGTTATAGCTAAATCTAATATATTGCACCTGATTAGTGCAATATTTAGCTATAAATAGGGCGTCTCCGGGGTATCTGCTGTATCCCCTTCTTTTTCAGGTAGCATTAAATCTTGTTTGTTAATCTTTAGGCCTAAAATAATATTTGCTGCGATGTAAATTGAAGAGTAGGTTCCAAAGCCAATACCAATGATGAGTGCCAGCGCAAAATTTTGGATTAACTCTCCACCTACAAAATATAGTGCAAATAATACAAGTAGCGTTGTGAGTGACGTTGCAATGGTTCTACCAAGCACTTGTGTCATGGATATATTAATCACATTGATGGGCTGAGTATTTCGTAGTTTGCGAAAATTTTCACGAATTCTGTCAAATACAACAATTGTGTCGTTGAGCGAGTAACCAATGACAGCCAAAAGTGCTGCAAGTACAGTTAAGTCAAATTCCCATTGAAAAAATGAGAAAAATCCCAGGGTGATAATGACATCGTGAGCCAATGCGCTGACTGCACCAACGGAAAATTTATATTGAAAGCGAAAGGCGACATAAACAAGCACAATTGCAAGTGCCATTAATAAAGCCAGCCCACCTTGTTCACGCAACTCCTCACCAACCTGTGGTCCGATAAATTCCACACGCTTTACTGTAATCTCAAATGGTGTGTCATCTATGGCATCAACAATGGCTTCAGCTAGTGATTGTTGGTTCTTATCTGCACGTGGAGCAACTCGAATGACAACATCTTTCGCAGTGCCAAAATGCTGAACAATGGCGTTACCAAAACCGACCTCGGCTAATTGTTTGCGTAAGTTGTTTAACTCAATCGATTCTGAATACTCGACTTCAATTAGAGTTCCGCCAGTGAAATCTAAGCCGAAGTTAAGGCTTTTCAGAGAAAGAGAGGCGATTGAGGCAATGATTAATATAATGGAAAATATACTGGCTAAGTGCCGCTTTCCCATAAAGTTATACATTTTTTCGATGGAATCAGTCATGGTCAATTTGCTTATATAATTGCACTTAGTTTTTTGAGTGGTCGGCCACCCAGTGTGATTCCAACTAATGAACGCGTTAACATAATTGCGGTGAACATTGAGGTAAGAATCCCAATAGATAGTGTAACAGCGAATCCTTTAATTGGGCCTGAGCCAAATGCAAATAGAATTAAAGCGACCAGTAAGGTGGTGATGTTAGCATCTAAAATAGTAACGAATGCTCTATCGTAGCCTGCATTAATTGCTGCATGTGGGGTCAAGCCATTTTTTAGCTCTTCCCGAATACGTGAAAAAATTAATACATTTGCATCGACTGCCATCCCAACAGTTAAGACAATCCCAGCAATGCCAGGAAGCGTTAATACTGCGCCTGGAATCATCGACATAAATGCAATGATTAGCACAAGATTTAATGCTAGAGCCACATTAGCAAAAAGACCAAAGAGCTTGTAAGTGACCAGCATAAAAATTAGTACGGCTGCAAATCCAATTAAGATAGCAAGCACACCTTGATTGATATTTTCTTGCCCTAGACTTGGACCAATCGTTCTTTCTTCAACAAAATACATTGGTGCAGCCAGCGCACCGGCACGTAGTAGCAAAGCCAGTTCGCTTGATTCAGCTGCGCTCTCTAGGCCAGAAATTTGGAAATTTCGCCCAAGTGCTGAACGAATTACAGCAAAACTGATAATGCTTTTCTCTTCATAGCGTTTATAGTTTGGCACTAACTTACCATTTTCATCTTCACTGAAAGTAGTATTGGTTTTTTGCTCAATGAATAACACTGCCATTCGACTGTTAATGCGGTCTTTAGTAGCGCGAAACATTTTGTCACCACCTTCACTGTCTAGAGTGATATTGACAGCTGGTCGACCATTTTCATCAAAATTAGATTGCGCATTCATGACATTTTGACCCGACAGAATCGCTTGACGTGACAAGGATTCATGCTGAGTTTTTTGATTTCGGTAAGGAAAGCGTTCTGTATTGTAGCTAGGTTCATTTAACGGTGCTTCTAGCCTAAACTCCAGATTGGCAGTTTTTCCTAGAATTCGTTTAGCTTGTGCTGTGTCTTGCACGCCGGGTAATTCAATGACAATACGACTGCGACCTTGGCGTTGAATAAGCGGTTCAGCAACTCCAAGCTCATTGATACGATTGCGCAATGTTGTCAAGTTTTGAGTAATGGCATAGTCGGTGATTTCGTTAATTTTGCTGTCGCTGACAGTTAATTTGATCCATGTGGTCGCATCAGCGCGTTGCTGATCCTCAGCGATGAATTCTGGATAGGCTTTTTGAATTGAACGTTTGGCATCATCAATATTATCAGCAGAAGCAAGTTGTATCTCAATAGAGTCATTGTTGAGCGTGACTTTTTTATATTTCAAACTGTTTTCTTGTAAGTGGCGCTTGATAGCAATCTGATAATCTTTGTAGCGATCACTTAGTGCTTTACTAATATCCACTTCCATTAAAAAATGCACACCGCCACTTAAGTCTAAGCCAAGTTTGATAGGAGTCGCTCCAAGGTTTCGTAACCAGTCTGGAGTGGTTGGCGCTAAATTTAAGGCAACCACATAGTTATCTCCCATGGCCTGTTTTATCAGTGGTTGAGCTTTTAACTGTGAATCATTATCAGAAAACCGAATTAATCCTTGTTTTTCGGTCAATTCAGTTTTTTTGTAAATAATGTTGGCTTTGTCGAGGCTGTCAGTAATTTTATCAATCTGAGCTTGAGTCACTTTTTGGCCAGCATTTAGACTTGAAATTTGGATGGCAAGGTCATCAGGGTATAAGTTAGGAAAAGCGAAGACTCCTGCAATCGCTATTACAGCTACAATAACGAGATATTTCCAAAGTGGGTAGCGATTATGCATGGGCTATTTCTGATGAATCGATTTTAATGTACCTTTTGGGAGCACGGCACTGACGGATCCTTTTTGAAAAGTTAGATCCGTATTATCACCAACTTGAACCACGATGAAATCATCAGTAACTTTATTTACTCGTCCCAAAAGACCACCAGTCGTAATTACTTCATCACCTTTGGCAATGTTGGCAATTAGATTTTTATGTTCTTTTGCGCGTTTTGATTGTGGTCTCCAGAGCAAAAAATAAAAAATCACAACCATTCCCAATGTTAGCAGGAGAAAGCTGTAATCGCCTCCAAAGCCAACAGCCGGTTCAGCATAAGCAGGTGTTATGAAAAAATTAAGCATGGTTAGTCACGTCCCGAAGTTTGTTTATCATAGAATTCTTTAGCGAAGGGCGACAATGTACCTTGTTTGATGGCATTTCGCAATCCATTGAGCAAGGTTTGATAATACGTTAAGTTATGGATTGTGTTAAGCATTGAACCTAATATTTCTTGACGTTTGTCTAGATGATGTAAGTAGGAGCGTGTGAAAT
>JAUIKI010000255.1 GCA_030430875.1 Gammaproteobacteria bacterium
TTGTTCAATGACAATGTCATGAGTTTTGATTAATTGAGCGATGATTTTTGCAGAGATTGATTGTTTAAGGTCGAGTGCCAGTGACTGCTTGGAGCGATTCAAATAGGCATGCAAGGCAGAGGTTTTTCCATCAAAGGGTGGCATGTTACGAACTAAATCAGGTCGAGTAGGTGATTCAATGCGAATCACCTCAGCACCGAGGTCAGCCAGTAACATGCTGGCAAACGGTCCAGGGAGCAGTGTGGTGAAATCCAGAACCTTAAGTGAGCTTAGTGGAGACGACATCAGAATGTTATGTCAAATTCATTGAGCGGCTGATGATTTCTTTCATGATTTCAGAGGTGCCTGCATAAATGCGTTGCACGCGGGCATCAACATATGCTCGACTAATGGGATATTCCATCATATAGCCATTGCCGCCAAACAGCTGCAGGCATTCATCAACAACTTTCCCTTGAGTTTCAGTCGCTAATAATTTCGCCTGAGCTGCTTCTTCAGCTGTCAATTGATTAGCATTGAGAGCATGTACACATTGGTCAATATAGGCTTGAGTCGCATCGATTTGAGTTTTTAGTTCGGCTAATTTAAAACGTGTGTTTTGAAATGCTGCAATGGGTTTGCCGAATGCTTTACGCTCTCTGACATAGTCCACTGTCCATTTGAGTGCAGCTTGGGCACCAGATACGCCAGTGCAAGCAACACTTAACCGTTCGTGTGCCAACATTTCCATCATTTGATAAAAACCTTTTTCAGGGTGACCTAAAATGTTTTCTTTTGGAACTTTGACATCAGTAAAGAAAAGTTCAGCAGTGTCTTGAGAATGTAATCCAATTTTTTTCAGTTTTTTCCCGCGTTCAAAACCGTCCATACCAGTTTCAACTAAAAAAAGTCCGATGGTATGGCGTTTTTCTGAGGATGTTTTTGCTGCAACAATTACCAAGTCAGCATTAATCCCATTAGAGATGAAAACTTTTGACCCATTCAAGAGAAAGTGATCACCACAATCTTTTGCATGACTGCGCATACTGTTTAAATCACTCCCTGCATCCGGCTCTGTCATGGCAATGGCCAAAATAGTTTCGCCACTGACACATTTTGGCATATAGCGTTGTTTTTGTTCGTCTGTTCCAAATGTATTAAGATAGGGAGCGCAAGTAGCGCTATGCAGAGGAATCATCAATCCTGTTTCGTTGATATTCGCTAATTCTTCCGTAATAATTTGCTCAAAACGAAAATCTTTAGCGCCAGCGCCTCCGTATTTTTCATCAGCCCAAGGTAGTAAAAAACCTTGCTCACCGGCTTTTTGCCAAATTTCGCGTGGAACAATGCCATCTTCTGCCCATTTCTCTTGATGAGGAACAACTTCTTTGGCAAGAAAGCTCTTTAAGGCTTCGCCAAACATCAAATGATCATCTTCATAATGCGTTTTACTACGGTCCATAAGTTGCTCCTTAATGATTTGGTGATTTATTCTTTAATTTTAGAGATCTGGAACACTATTACAATGATCTTCACTCATAAGAAAGATAAAATGAGTTAATTTAGTATGTTTCATTTTAAAGTGTACATCATATCGGATCAAATCGAGATTTTTGGAAAAAAATTTGCTACATTGGAGGCTCTGATAGATTGGTTTACACAACATAATACCTATTGGTTGAGGGAAAAGTGTATGACAGAAGCATTTATTTTTGATGCAATCCGTACTCCGCGAGGTAAGGGTAAAAAAGATGGCTCATTGCATGAGATTAAGCCTATATCGCTGGTGACTGGCTTGCTTTCAGCGTTGCAAGAGCGCAATCAGATTGATACGGCTGAGGTTGATGATGTGATTTTGGGTTGCGTTAGCCCAATTGGCGAGCAAGGTGGCAATATTGCTAAAACAGCAGTGATGGCTGCTGATTGGCATGAGTCCGTGTCAGGATTTCAGTTGAATCGATTTTGTGCGTCGGGGCTTGAAGCAGTGAACTTGGGTGCAATGAAGATTCGCTCAGACTGGGAGAACTTGGTTGTCGCAGGTGGTGTTGAGTCAATGTCACGTGTTCCTATGGGTTCAGATGGCGGCGCTTGGGCGCTAGATCCGGCAACAAATTTGCACACGCAGTTTGTTCCTCAAGGTATCAGTGCAGATTTGATTGCAACTGTTGAAGGGTTTTCTCGAGACGATGTGGATCAGTTTGCTCTGCAGTCACAAATTAAAGCAACGCGGGCAAGAGAGGCCGGATTTTTTCAACAAGCGGTGATTCCTGTTAAAGATTATGTTGGTTTAACTATTTTAGATCAGGATGAATTTATTCGTCCAGAAACAACATTAGATGGCTTGGGGGCGTTGAGGTCATCGTTTGAGGTGATGGGTAGTATGGGTTTTGATGCAGTGGCATTAGCGAAATACTATAATGTTGAACGCATTAATCATGTGCATACAGCAGGAAATTCATCAGGCATTGTAGATGGCTCAGCGTTAATTTTGTTGGGTAATGAAGCCAGTGCGAAAAAATATCATTTAACACCCCGGGCACGTGTTGTTGCAGCAGCAGTTACCAGTACTGATCCAACAATTATGTTAACAGGTCCTGGACCAGCTACTCGAAAAGTACTAGAAAAAGCAAATATGACCGTTGATCAAATTGATCTGTTTGAGGTTAATGAGGCTTTTGCTGCCGTTGTTTTACGTTTTATGAAAGAAATGCATGTGGATCCTGAGAAAGTTAATGTTAATGGCGGTTCAATTTCATTAGGACACCCTTTGGGTGCAACTGGCGCGATTATTTTAGGGACGTTATTAGAAGAGCTTGAGCGTCGTC
>JAUIKI010000010.1 GCA_030430875.1 Gammaproteobacteria bacterium
AACTCCGATTGTGCTAATGGGTTATTTAAACCCATTAGAAGCGATGGGTTACCATGAGTTTGCTGAGAAAGCAGCAGAGAATGGTGTTGATGGGGTTTTGATTGTCGATTTACCTATTGAAGAGTCTCAGTCATTCGAAGTGATTTGCCAAAAGTATGAATTGGATATTATTTTCTTAATATCTCCTGCAACAACAGATAAACGTATTAAAATGATTTCTGATCATGCCTCGGGATATTTATATTATGTTTCACTGAAAGGAGTCACTGGTGCGAAGAGTCTTGATATTGCAAGTGTTGAAGAAAAGGTTTCCAATATTCGCACGTTGACAGATTTACCCATTGCCGTAGGTTTTGGAATACGTGATGCAGAGTCTGCAAGTAGGGTTGCAAAGATTTCTGATGGCATCATTGTTGGTAGTATCCTGGTGAAAATTATCGCAGAGAGTGTCAAAGAGAAAGAGATTGATTTGAATCAAATTAAAGCAGCAATGCATCAAAAATTAACTGAACTTAGGAAAGTGGTATAATTCTCTTATGAGTAATTGGCTTGATAAAATTGTTCCAACAATTCGTCGTTCAGAAACCAGAAGGCGCAGTGTTCCTGAAGGACTTTGGAAAAAATGTGATGAATGTGAAGCCTTATTATATCGACCTGAGCTTGAGCGAAATCTTGATGTGTGTCCCAAGTGCGACCACCATATGCGAATTTCAGCTAGACATCGATTAGATTTATTTTTTGATAATGCTGAACGACTCGAAATTGCTGGTGATTTAGTGCCAGATGATAAGTTAAAGTTTAAAGATTCTAAAAAATACAAAGAGCGTCTTTCTCTTGCTCAAAAAACAACGAAAGAAAAAGATGCATTGATTGTCATTAAAGGGCAGATGTTGGGGATGCCAATTGTTGCAGCAGCATTTGAATTTGGTTTTATGGGTGGATCGATGGGTGCTGTTGTTGGCGAGCGATTTGTTCGAGGCGTTGAAGTATGTCTTCAACAAAAACTTCCTTATGTTTGTTTTGTTTCCAGCGGTGGTGCCAGAATGCAAGAAGGATTATTTTCCTTAATGCAAATGGCAAAAACTAGTGCTGCTATACATAAACTGCGAGAGCAATCTCTTCCATTTATTACAGTATTAACTGATCCGGTTTTTGGTGGTGTCTCTGCAAGCCTTGCTATGTTGGGTGATATCATCATAGCAGAGCCAAAAGCATTAATAGGTTTTGCAGGTCCTAGAGTAATTGAACAAACAGTGCGAGAAAAGCTACCATCAGAATTTCAGCGTAGTGAATTTTTGCTAACACATGGTGCGATTGATATGATTATTTCACGTCAAAAAATTCGCCATACGATTGCCAGATTGATCACCAAACTAACCTATCATTCATCTGTGTAAATTCTGCTTTATTATCATTTTTCATTGTTCCTAGAGCTGGTTTTTAATTATTTTTATCGTTGTAGTTTTAATGCAATGGTCTCAAACTGTGCGTAAGATTTTGCTGCGTGATTACAAAAATTTTACAATCATATGAAATATAATTGACAATTTGGCGTGTTAATTGATTTAGCATGGCTTCTTAATATTAATACCTAAGGAGTCAATAATGTCATTCTTGCGATTATTTTTTACAGTAGTCACAGTCTTATGCACTATTAATTATGGTGTTGCAAAAACCCCTGTTCTCAATCAACCCATAAAAGCAAATGTTGAAGTTGCTAATCCTGTTAGTTACAAAAACCTGAGTGTGTATTTGATTCATGATTTGCATGATGTTGAACTGATTCGTCATGCAAATTCTGACACATTAAAAATTGTAACGTTAGAAGAAGCTATGGCTGAAAAAATTGTACGTATTTATGAAACAGGTAATGTTAATCAATTAGAAATTGAAAATATTTCTAAAACAGATCATGTGTTTATTCAGTCAGGTGATATGATTAAAGGAGGGAGGCAAGATCGAACATTACCAAATGATTTTTTATTAAAACCAGAATCTGGAAGACTTTCTATTGATGCATTTTGTGTTGAGCAAGGTCGTTGGGCAAAACGTAGTGGCGAATCAGATAAAGAGTTTTCAAGTTCTCCTAAAACGCTTGCGACTAAAGATTTGAAAATTGCGGCGCGTCTTGAGAAATCTCAAGGAAAGGTTTGGGAAAATATTGCCAAAACTCAAGATGGTTTGTCGGATAAAGTGGGTGATAATGTTAAGCAAGTACAATCGCCAACCAGTTTGCAGTTGACGTTGGAGAATGCCGCGTTGCAAAAATTAATTCATGCTTATCAAGAAAAGTTTATATCGATTGTGGATGATGAAACTAACACTGTTGGTTTTGCATTTGCTATTAATGGCCAATTTAATAGTGCCGATATATATGTTTCTACTGAGTTATTTAAAAAACTATGGCCAAAACTGTTGGAAGCAGCAATCACCGAAGCCATTAGTCAGCATGATGAAAAACAAACATTCTCAGTGATGAAAAGTGATGATGTCTATCAAAACGTACACGCATTAAATAAAAAAGACTATCAAAAGCAATCATTTTTTGACAACACAATTTTGATTGAAGAGAATGCTGATAATTACTACTTTTCAACTTTATTTAACCAAAGTGAAAAAACAATATTGATTCATGAAAGCGTATTAGCAAAATAACTTAATGCGGTAAATGCTCTGCCTGCACGCTAATTTAAAGGTGTAGGTGGGCTAAGAAATCTTTGGAATTAAGCCCTATATTTGTATTGAAGAATTTTTTTGCTTTAATTTCGAGCTTTTTTACTTTTTTATTCTGTTTTTATCACAATACTTCACTACAAACTCAAGACAACCTATTTTGGATTGCTGTGTTCCCAAAATTTTGCATATTGTCCTCTGATTATCACTATTTTGGCAGAATGTTGCTATTGAAAGCCTAAGCTTCCTCAAGCCTTTAAAGCTTCAAGATAATGCTACAGGAGGTATTTTGATTGGTAAGGATAAAGAAAACATGGTGGCCAGGGGCAGAATCGAACTGCCGACACGAGGATTTTCAGTCCTCTGCTCTACCGACTGAGCTACCTGGCCAATCGTCATGGGTTGCTATTAAACCGTTTGTGTGGCGTTGAGTCAAGAGGATAATGCCTGGAATTGATTGTTCATCTGAGTGTGAATCAGACAATAGACAGTTTGAATTACGGCAGGGGGTTATAGCCATCTGGTTGTTCAGTCAGTTCATTTTTGAAAAATTTATCCATTTCATTATTCAAAAATTCACGTGATTGTGAATCCATTAGGTTTAGTCGTTTTTCATTGATTAACATGGTTTGTAGACTTTGCCATTCCTGCCATGCTTTGATTGATACTGATTCAAAGATTTCTTGTCCTCTTTTCCCTGGGAAAGGAGGTGCAGCTAGTCCTGGTAATTCTTGTTGATATTTACGACACAATACAGTTCGACTCATAATGTTTCTCGTTTTGATTAGATTCAATATAGGTTGATAGGCGCTGTAACAGTTGCTTAACTGGTGCGGCCAATCCAATATTTTGTGGATTTTTATGATCATACCAAAGATAATCTTGACTATCCATAACTTGTCCAGGTTGAGATTTAAGTAACATTAGCTGTGGTTGGATTATTAAATGAAAATGGCTGAAAGTATGTTGAAAATTTGGCCACGATGTGAGAAAAGTACAGGTTGCTTTGAGTTTGTTTTGGCAAAAATCCACAGGCTCTGCTTGTTGACATTCAGGAAAGCTCCAGAGTCCACCCCAAACACCTATTGGGGGTCGTTTTTCAAGTAATACATGATGATCAGCATTTAAGATGAGTAAAAATTGACTTGTTTTTTCAGGGAGTGTTGTCTTGATGCGTTTTCTGGGTAGCTGATCAGTCAGATTATGTTGTTTGGCATAACATGTTTTATGCAGAGGGCATGTGTCGCAGTTAGGTTTAGTTCGTGTACAAAGAGTGGCACCTAAATCCATGATGGCTTGTGTATAATCGCGAACTCGTTGTGTTGGCGTTAGATTTTTTGCATGGATCCAGAGCATCTTTTGAGTTTTTGTCGTATTGGGATACTCAGTTATACCCAGAAAGCGACACAGTACTCGTTTGACATTGCCGTCGAGAATTGGTGTTGGAGACTGAAATGCAATGGCACAAATTGCGCCAGCTGTCGAGCGGCCGATACCAGGCAGTTTACAAAGCTCATCAACTGATGATGGAAATTCGCTGTTATATTGAGTTGCTAATAGTTGTGCTGTTTTATATAAATTTCTTGCTCGGGAATAATAACCAAGCCCTGTCCAAAGATGTAAAACTTCATCTAATGTTGCATTGGCAAGATCATCAAGAGTTGGAAAATGGTTGGTAAATTGGTTGAAGTAAGGAATGACAGTCTTAACCTGAGTCTGCTGCAACATAACCTCTGAAAGCCAGACTCGATAGGGTGTGATAGCTTGCTGCCAAGGAAGATCTTTACGCCCAAACTTATCGTACCATGCCAATAAGTTTGAGCTAAATGTGTGAGTGGTAGTGGTATTAGTTTCCAAAGAGCTTATCTACACCAAGATCTTTGAGCGCGTCATTGATTTTTTCTTTTGTGCCTTCGTCAATATTTTCGCCAAGTTGTTCTTCTAGTTTTTCACCCACTTTGCGTTTTAATTGATTTTCACCAATCTTAAGTAACACTTGTTGCATATTTCCTAAATCAGGCCGACACCATTTGCTTGCTTCATCGCTAAATTTGCCACGACAGCGAATTGGAAGAGGGACATCTTGATATTTTTCATTGACAGAACAAGCATGATCTTCAGCATCTCCAATGATGGTGACATTAAGTTGATAGTCAAGTGCACTTTGTGGTAAATCAATGACTCCTTTGCCGTCAACATCAATAGATTTTGTTTTTGTAACGAGACTTTGAGTATCAATAATACCATTGTTGATGGTGAAGTTTGCAGCCAGGGTTTCAAATGGTGTCTCGCCACCCCATTCTTTTTCTTGGAGTGATTCTTGACGAATTTTTGCAATGCCATCACAAACTTGTTTTTCAAGGTCAATATCTTTTAAGACACCATCCGTCACATCAAAATTAGCGGTGCCATTCATTGATTGCTTGATTGCTGCCATTGAATTTCCTTGGCTGGTGAGGTTGATGTTGGCATTAATAACCCCTGTCATTAATTCTTTGTCAGCAAATGCATTGACTATGGTTGCTGCTTGCATTGAGTCGATTGTTGACGTCAGTTTTAGTGTAGGAGAGTTGCTTTTGACATTGAGGGATGCCGTTGCGTTGAATGCTCCATCAAATGTCTTGCCGGACAGCTCTGAGATAGTAATTTGGCCGTTGGCAGCATTGGTTTTTAATGCGATTGTGTTAATTTCGACCTTTGAAGTAATCAGTTTGTCGATGGAAATACTACCATCTAGTACAAGTGATTTAAGTGCTTTTGTTGGAAAGATCTCAGTATCTTGTGCAGTGCTTGTTGCAGAGCTGTCTTCAGGTTGAGACGCGCCATCTTTTGTTTCATTTAAATAATTGTTAAGATCAATTGTATTGCCTTGCAATGCAAATTTGATGGCAGTGGTTTTTAGATTAACGCTCACAGATCCATCGATTGTTGTATCATCAAGTTTGATGGATAAATTGGGAAGTGACAGTATATCATTGGCATTTTTTAACGAGGTAGATAACTGAACGTCAGATAAAGCACCACTTTTTAAATTAGCTAGAGCATCTTCATTTCCCAAAGTGGATAATAATTTTTTTGCGTCAAAATTTGGCACAGATAATTGTCCGCTAAATTCTCCAGCATTACTGCTGTTTGACGCAAGCTCTGCAGAGAAATTCATGTTAGCGATAGCACCTTTTAGTTCCTCAAATTCAATTAAGTTGTTTGTTTTGTCAAACCGTATGTCACCTGCTAAAGCAATCGGCACAGACTGATTTTTTGAGAAATCACCTTGGGCTGTTGATTTGAATTTAAGGTTAGAGATTGCATATTTTTCTGATTCAGTATCAACGCTAAGATCCGCTGAGGCATCAATATCAATTTTCAGCTGAGGATTACTTTGTGTAATTTTACTTGATAGTTTTAGAGGGAAGGTTTTACCATTTAACGAAAAATTTTCACTGGAAAGATTGAAGTCTTTTAGTTCATAGATCTGGTTAGTTAATTGTTCTTCGTAGCGAATGCTAGCATTTTTGATATCAATGTTTGCGATTGAGAATTGCAGCTTATCCGAAGAATTATCTGATGCTGAGTTATTTGTATTGGTTGAGCTATCTTCAGGTGTCTTTTTGATGGATTCCCAGTTGCCACGACCTTTTGCATCTTTGATTAAGTTTAAGTTAAGACCGATTAATGAAATTCCTTTCATTTTGACTTGCTTTTCCAATAAAGCCATTAAGCTTAAATAGGCTTCTGCTTTTTCGACGGTAGCAAACTTTTCATCATTTGGCAGTTTAATGCTCATATCTTCTAGTCCAAATCCAATCCACGGGAAAAAAGACCAACTAATGTTTCCTTGAATATCAACCTGAATATTATGTTCAACTTCAGCATATTGTTTAATTTGATCTTTATAATCATTAGGATCAATGAAGTTGGTTATATAAATGATAAAACCTGCAGCAAGTAAGATAGCGACCAAAGTAATGTAGCTGAAGATTTTGATTAGTTTTCTCATGATTGATTTCCTTGAAATTATCGGTTGGTGCAGCAATGCATCTGGCAAAACCTATTAGTTAGGATACAATTAATTACCATGAAGTTCACAGAATTATAGCAGAAATTTATTTTGTTGCTTTGAGTCGTTGGAATTAACGGCTAATTTTGCGGCATAGAAAAAAAGTGTGTATATTATCGACTTTAGTTTCTTGGGTGGAAAATGTGAATCGAATAAAAGTTTTTTTGGCACACGAGTCTGCGCCTGGTGTTTTATTAATCTTATCTGCAGTGGCAGCCATCATATGTGTTAACTCACCGTTGGAGGGATTCTACGCGTGGTTGCTGAATGTGCCTGTTGAAGCGCGTATTGGTGCTTTGCAAATTGATAAACCATTATTTCTTTGGATTAATGATGGTTTGATGGCAGTTTTTTTTCTATTGATTGGGCTTGAAATCAAAAGAGAAATGTTAGAGGGGCATCTTTCTCAGTTATCACAAGTTGTATTGCCTGGGCTTGCTGCTGTTGGTGGAATGTTATTTCCAGCGTTGATTTATAGCCTATTTAATTGGGGAAATGTAGATGCGATGAAAGGTTGGGCTATACCTGCCGCAACCGATATCGCTTTTGCTCTCGGTGTGTTGTCATTGCTTGGGCGATCTGTTCCTACATCATTGAAGGTTTTTTTGCTAACACTTGCAATTTTGGATGATTTGGGTGCGATTATTATCATTGCAATTTTTTATACCGCTGAACTTTCAGCATTGTCCATGTTGTTGGCAGTGGTTGCCTTGGTAATTTTGGCATTGATGAATTGGTCTGGTGTTACTAAGACAGCTGCTTATGTTGTGGTTGGGGTGTTTTTATGGATTTGTGTGTTAAAGTCAGGTGTGCATGCAACACTGGCTGGTGTTGCTTTGGCTTTTGCAATTCCACTGACAGGTAGAAAAAAAGAAAATCGGTCTCCATTACGTAATTTGGAACATTCTTTGCACCCATGGGTGAGTTTTGCAATTATCCCAATTTTTGCATTCGCTAATGCTGGTGTACCAGTTCTTGGGCTTAAAATTGCCGATATCACACATCCAATATCACTAGGGATTGTTTTTGGATTATTGATTGGAAAGCAGCTTGGGATTTTCTTGTTCAGTTGGGTTGCCATCAAGTTGAAAATTGCTAGACTTCCCGAAGGTGCATCGTTTGTTCATCTTTATGGCGTTGCAATTCTCTGTGGCATTGGATTTACCATGAGTTTATTTATCAAATCACTCGCTTTTGAAAATGTTAGTGAACATTATGTTCAGCTCAGTCGAATGAGTATTTTATTAGGCTCGATTCTGTCTGCAGTTCTTGGGTATATAGTATTGAAGCGCGTTGGTCGTCAGTCTAAATTGCCAGCAAATCATGGTTAATTTTTAAGTTGATATTACGTTGTTATTTTACATAAAAGGGTTTATTGCTTCATAATGATATAAGGCATATAGCCATCACTATTAAAAGAAGATTTTCTTTGCATGCGATATAACTTCCATAAAAAAGTAGTTGTCATTACTGGCGTAGTCGGTGGTATTGGCAGCGCATTGGCGCTGAAGTTTGCTGAGGCTGGAGCGCGGTTGGTTTTGATTGATCTTGAACCAATGCTATTAAGCGCACTCGCTAATCAGTTAGAAAAAATTAATACAGATACGTTAATGATTCCCTGTGACGTTACTGATCGTGATCGGGTTTTTTCTGCAATACAACAAGCAATTGCTCACTATGGCGGCATTGATGTTCTAATTAATAATGCAGGTATTACTCACTATAGTCAATTTTCAGAAACAGATTTAACTGTTTTCAAGCGGGTGATGGATGTTAACTTTTATGGGGCACTTTTTTGTACCAAAGCGGCGCTTGATTCATTATTGGAGCGCAAAGGATTGATTATTACGCTTAGTAGTCTTTCCGGTTTTGCGCCGCTATTAAATCGCAGTGCATACAGCGCAAGCAAGCATGCTCTGCATGGGTTGTTTGATTCATTAAGAATTGAGTTGCAGTCAAATGATGTTCGAGTCATGATGGTTTGTCCAGGGCGAACAGCAACTGATTTTCATAAGAATGCACTAGTAGGTGATGGATCAGCTGTGCCAGAGCCTCTATCCTTGACAGGAAAAATTGCTTCTCCTAATGATGTTGCAGTAGCTATTTTTAATGGTGCAGCGAAGGGCGATCGGCTACTGATTCTATCGAATGTGACTAAGCGTGCTTGGTTGCTATTTAAATTTTTTCCAAAGTTATATGAACGCTTTTATCATGCCTAGTATTAGTAGTAGGTTTTCGTGGCTGGTTTCCTCGTAAGTCACCAACCTGGATCATAATTTTTTGCTGTGATTATCAAGAGTGGTCAGGTTTGATTGTCAATACAGAACAATTGACACTGCGAATAATGTTTTCTGCGGTATTTCCTAAAAAGAATCCTGAAAGACCTGATCGTCCAACAGTGCCAAGTATTAATAAATCAATTTGATGTTGCTCGATGAATTCTTGAAATAATTGACTGGGCTCACCCTTGACTAAATGAATCTCTGGATGCTGATCAGCTGGAATATCTTGATTTACTAAGCTTTCAACTTGTTTTTGTCGTTCTGTGGCCAAATTTTCCAATAGGGTGTCAATTTCTGTTGTAGATATTCGCAATAAACCATGACGTAAATCATTTTCTTCAGCAAGCTCCCATGCATGAATGATGTGTAAATTGCTTTGAAAAATACGGTTTAAATTACTAGCTGTTTTTAGCAGGTTGGTATTTAAAGATTTGCCTTGTGTGTCATCATCTGATGGATCAATTGCAACCAAGATATTATTAATTGGCAATGTGGTATTTGGGCTGCACAAAAGAACTTGGCAGGGTGTTTTTCGAATCAAATGTAAGTCTTGGCTCGTGAAATTCAGATGATTATTTTCACTGCCAGTGCTCTTGATAATGAAATTTACTTGATGTTCTGCAATGAAGTGGGGAATTTCAACATCAGCTTTACCAAATAGAATTTCAAGTCTAGCTTCTATGCTTGTGGCAGCTACCTGATTGACTAATGGCTGAATAATTTGTTGACGGGTGATTTTGATATGAGCTTGTAATTCATTAACATCAAGATAGGATTTCAGCTGCTGATGAGATTTTTCAGATTGATCAATGATATGTATCAGGGTTAATTTTGCTTGATGGGCCTGGCAGATAGTTATTGCTTGGGCAAGTGCCTTAGATTGTTGCTTATGAATATCAACAATAAATAATATATGGTTAATTAGATCCATTTAATGCCCCTTTTATTTTACCAATATTTTTCTGTGGTGATATGTCCTGGGTTTCGGCGTAGATTTTTTTTGAATCCACGCTCTTGTAAAACTGTCATCGTGTCAGTGATCATGCCTGGGTTGCCACATAGCATGATTTGAGAATTATCAACAGCCATGTTGATTCCAATTTTTTCTTCTAGCTTGCTGTTACGAATAGCAGCTGGAATACGGCCATGAATTGCAAAGTCCGTCTTATCTCGGCTTACAAACGGTACATATTCAAGTTTTCCAGCATGAGTTTGTTGAACTTCATTGATTGTGTCTTGGTATGAAAGTTCATTGGTGTGACGAACAGCATGTACCAAGATAATTTTATCGAAACGTTGCCAAGGCTCATCAGTCTTTAATATGGAAATAAATGGGCCAACAGCTGTCCCTGTTGAAAGTAACCAAAGGTGTTTGGCTGAAGGTACTTCATGGATAGTGAAAAACCCAGCAGCTTTTTTTGTAACCCAGACATCATCATTTGGTTTCAATTGATGTAATTTAGTTGATAGTGGACCATCAGGGACAATGATAGAGTAAAATTCAAGATAGGGGTCAGTGGGAGAATTAACAAGAGAATAAGGCCTTGCTACGCGTTCTCCATCAATATCTAACGCAAGCCTACAAAATTGTCCTGCTGTGAAGGGATCAATTTTTGTATCGATTTTTAATGAATAGAGTTGATCTGTCCAATGATGATTTTCAATGATCTTGCCTGCTACCCATTCTGTCATAATGATTCCGTTAATTATAAGCTTATTGAGACCATTGTATTAAAATCACAATGATGAAAACGGATTAATAATCCCCATATTTTCGTTGCAAAATTGGCCAATAACTCGTTATCACCTGCATTTTGCGCCTCAATCTGGAGCTTCTTTCCTCATTTTTCTGCCATCGAATTTTAATGCAACGGTCTCTTATTATAAAAAAGCTATCAATTTTCTGATTAATTGTTCTTATTATAGGTTTCCAGTCGAACGAAAGAAAGGGCAGTTTTGATAATCTGGGATCATTTTTACGGTAATAAGCTTATTTTGTTTCAATGAGTGGAAGAAATGATGACTTTATCTGCAAATGCTTCACCATCACGCAAACCTAATTCAAAAGCAGCTTGAATTCCACATGGATTAGTATAATCCCAGCTTGAAATGGGGATGGGCTTGGATGGCTGCACATAATGAATAAGATTTGTTGATGGCAGAATGGTTTGGTATTGGCGAGTCAGTAAAACTAAGGTCTTTTTGGTGTTATCACCGAGTGCATCAAGTGGCACATTATCAACAATTCCTCCATCGAGCACAGGTTTTTTTTGACGATACATCAGCGGGGTAAACGGTGGAGTGCAAGAGGAGGAAAGAATAAGATCAGCAAGTTCCTCAGGAGATTGACAAGTTCTAATAGAGACGACCTCAGGTTTGAAACCAATATTTTTTCCATAAGTTGGGTGGATAGGGTGTTTGAGTTTTTTTTCTAACTTATAGGCAAGTAAGCCAGCCAGAACTCCTGACCTTGGACCAAGCCAATTGGGTAGTTGGCTGACTTGGATTAAAATATCTGGTCCTTGATGCAATAGTGCAAGTGTTTCTTCGTCAATGTTATTTAAAATAGCTGACCGAAACATATTAGCATGAGGGAAAACAGTATTTTTCTTAAAAATATTAGTCAGATAAAAATTCTTTCTATTCTTTGCAACAGCGCCAACAAACTGAGTTAATACTTCATTGGTTTTTTTTGCACTTAACATGCACGCTATTGCGCTGCCGGCGCTAACAGCAGAAATTTTCTCAATATTTAGAGGTTGTTTTGCATTAATGGCAAGAAAGAATCCTGCCTGCCAAAAGCAGCGATTACCACCTCCGGCAAAAACAACTTGTTGGAAGGGCATTTATGTGGATTCCTTTATTTCATCTTCAAGAAGTTTGCGATATTTGTTGGATAGTCGAAGAAATTTAGGTGTTAATCCTACATCTTCATAAATTGGGTCGCCATTCTCATCAGTGGTGACTTGTCGGTTACCCGCTTGATAGGGAAAATATTCTTCGAGCTCATTTAAGGCAGCACGCAATAAATCAGTAATGATTTGTGCTTGGTTTTGATCAGGATACATTTCTGCAAGTGCAAGAATTTTTGCTGCCTCGTCAATGGGAAGCTCTATCGGAAAAGATCGAGAGGTTCGCTTTCCATGGTAACTAGCTTGCCAATGGCCCAGCAGGGTTTGAATGTTCATAGATTAACCAGGTGGTGTGTGAGTAAGCTTTAATCCCAAATTCTATGCAGACTAATGATAGAATGCAAACAGATTAATTGATTAAGGAATTATGCAATGCGCCAACTCGGAAAGATTTTGTTACAAGGGCTTTTAGTAATTCTGCCAATAGGGCTGACCATGTTCATTGTCTATTGGGTATTCTACTCCGCTGAGGCTTTGTTTTCACCTATTTTGAAATCTTTTTTACCGCCATCTTGGTATTTTCCAGGATTAGGACTTTTTGTTGGAGTCGTTGGGATTTTTAGTATTGGACTATTAGTTAATGCCTATGCAGTGAAAACAATTTTTCAGTATGCTGAAAATATTATGGAACGTATTCCTTTGGTGAAAACATTGTTTATTGCATTGCGAGATTTAACACGACTATTTTCAAGTGATGAGAAGAAACGAGAATTAAAAAGCGTTGTTGCTGTTCAGTTGTCTGAGGATTTGCGATTGATTGGTTTTATTACCGCAACAGTGGATGAGAGTTTGTTTGTTGGTGAAAAAGATCTAGTAGCTGTTTATTTGCCGCTGAGCTATCAAATTGGTGGCTATACTGTTTATGTGAAGCGTGATCAGCTTAAACCTATGGACATCAGCGTGGAGCATGCTATGCGCATGACATTAACGGCAGGTGTTGGTACAGGAAAGGAGCATGTTTAAATGTTGTACTAGAACCATTTCATTTTTTTGAATAGCCAAATTTGTATAGCTATGAGAAGAGAAAGAGACATGCAAAATATCAAAAATGCTTGTGGGTTGTCGGCTCCTGGAATACCTCCAATATTAATGCCCAATAGGCCCGTTAAAAAACCTAAAGGTAAGAAAATTGCAGAAATAACTGACAATATATACATGTTTTTGTTCAGCCGGTCCGAAAGTCTATTTGCTAGTTCATCTTTCACAATCTGGGCACGCTCACGAATTGCATCAAGATTTTCCAGATATCGTAATACTCGATCATAGCTTTCTATAAGATGTCGTTTTTGTAGTGTATCTAGCCACGGCAGATCAGCAACACGTAAATATTGCATGACATCACGTTGTGGTAGCATGTGTCGACGAAGAATAATTGCTTTTTTACGAATATCAATAATGGTATTTCTTTCACTAACAGAAGGGACAGTTATTACCTTTTCTTCAATATCATCAGTTGCTTCATCTAGGTAGGTAAGGACGGGCTCCATGCGTTCAAAGAGTCGAGCAATAAGCTGTACTAAAAAATCACCTGTGTTTTTTGGACCTTTCCCTAGCTTAAATTGTGCCTGTATATCGCGGACCGCTTTGATGTGATATTTTTCTAGACTTATAATTCGCTTGTCATCTATCCATAGTCGAATAGAAACCATGTCTTCCGGTTCGGCGCCTTCATTAAGATTGACTCCGCGTAAGATTAGCAGTGCACCTTCATTGACTTCAAGAATTCGTGGTCGAGTTTCTGTCGCTAACAGTGCATTCAAGGTTAAACGATCTAACTGAAAATCTTGTTCAGATAACCAGTTGCGAGTCTCTGGGTGAGATGCATTCATATGTATCCATATTGGTGATGTTGTATCAGATTTGCCGTCAATTTCGTTTTTTTTAAGTGACTTTCCGCCGCCAGTTGTATCAAACTCCCAGATGAATATTTTTGATGCGTCATTATTTTCCATTGGTTGTTCCTGTTAACGTATCGAGATTTTTAATATGTAAGTCGCGCTGTGGAAATGGAATGTCGATATTGTTGTCATGAAATTTTTTCCAAATTGAAAATAAGACCTCGCTTTGAGGTAAATAACGGCCTTTAATGATGTCATCCACCCAAAATAATAATAGAAAATTCACAGAGCTATCTCCAAATTCTCGTAAATAGCACTCAGGTTTAGGTTCTTTGCTACATCTTGAGTGTTCCTCTGCTGCTTCAATAATTAATTGGCGTGCTTTTTCAATATCAGACTGATAAGAGACTCCAATAGGTACTTGTATTCGGCCTTTAGTATTACTGTACGTCCAGTTTATCACTCGATTTGTCACAAACTCTTCATTTGGGATCATGATTTCTTTGCCATCGAATGTTTCTATTAGGGTATATCTAGCACTTGTGTGTTTGATCGATCCAAATGTGCCATCATCCAGTTCAATCAGGTCATCATCTTCAATGGATTTTTCGAATAATAAAATAATACCGCTAATAAAATTTGAAGCGATTTTTTGAAGACCAAAACCAAGACCAATACCAATTCCACCACTGAAAACAGTTAATGCAGTTAAGTTGATTCCGAGCAAATCAAGAAGAATTAAAAAAGATAAAGAGTAAATAAAGATTTGAAATATTTTTGTGATGAGTGCTTTATTGCCAGCACGAATCTTTGGTAATTTTTTTATGCGATTTTCTATAAACTCAGAGAGAATTCCAACGGTCCAAAACATGAAAATAATCGCAATTGAGCCTTTTATGATTAAATATAAAGATATGTTGATGCTGCTGATTTGGAAAGAAAAACGCTCTGCGCTTAAAAATATCTCTATGGGTTTTAGATATCCCATGAATCCTAGCAAGAAAAAGGTAACTAGCAGTAACAGAATTAGCCATTTTGCATGAACTGCACGAGGTTTGAGAAGCTGTTTTAGAAAGTTAAACATTTACTATTCCAATATGGCGCGAGGTTGGTTTTTTAAGGTTTTCTATTGGGACTTAGACAAATAGTTATATTAGCTTGTTGACTATTTTTTCAGATACTATTTTCTTGAATTACTGTTAGTTTAACACGAGTCAAGTTCATTTGGATAGAACGATGGCGCGTGGAGATGATAACTAATACTTAAAGAATGTTAAGAAGACAGTGAGGCTGCTCTTTTAGTTAATCGATGAAAAGATACATTTATTTCAAAAATGTGATTCGATTGTATTGAAGTGC
>JAUIKI010000256.1 GCA_030430875.1 Gammaproteobacteria bacterium
CTTTAATCATGCTGGGCGCTGTTTCCCCAGTAAATGCACCGCTTGCGTGTTGATTGATTTGTTGGCAACCCAGTTTGATCGGTGTTTCTCTTATCAGTTGACGGATTTGATGTAAATAAATACTGGGTGGCAGTACGAGCAGCTCAACGTGTGGAGAAAACTCACATTGCATTATGATCGCCTGAATGAGTGCCTTGTTACTCTCTGTGGAGCCATTCATTTTCCAATTTCCGGCAATAAGTATGTCTCGCATAATTTTATCCATTAATTGATGAGAATCTGTGGAAGCTAACAGAATAATGGTAGCTCAAGCTTAGCTTTTGCTCAATGATTTCAAAGGAAATAATCATGTATTAGTCCTTAAAATTGTAAGTGGATAAGTCAAATGAGGCATGCTAGTATTCGCCTCGAGTCACGCAATTAATTGATAACAAGGAGATTATTATGGCGTTTGAATTACCATCATTGCCTTACGCAAAAAATGCATTAGCTCCTCACATTTCTGAGGAAACGCTTGATTTTCATTATGGCAAACATCATCAAACCTATGTCACTAATTTGAATAATTTAGTGCCTGGTACTGAGTTTGAAAATATGTCACTTGAAGAAATTGTGAAAAAATCTTCTGGTGGAATTTTTAATAATGCTGCACAAGTTTGGAATCATACCTTTTATTGGAATTCACTGTCACCCAATGGTGGGGGAGAGCCAACAGGCCCTTTGGCAGATGCTATTAACCAAACGTTTGGTTCGTTTGCTCAATTTTGCGAAAAATTCACTCAAGCATCTGTCACAACGTTTGGTTCTGGTTGGGGATGGCTGGTGAAAAATGCTCAAGGTGGATTGGAAATTGTTAGCACGAGTAATGCAGGCAATCCAATGACTGACGGTAAAACACCTTTACTGACTTGCGATGTTTGGGAGCATGCGTATTACATTGATTATCGTAATGCCAGACCTAAATATCTTGAAGCATTTTGGGCATTGGTGAATTGGGAATTTGCTGCCAAAAATTTTGCATCAGCTTAGTTTGTTGTCTTAATTATTCTGGTCTTGGGTTGTTTTTCAAGGCCAGCTGATTTCATTTTCTGTTTCATCTTCTGATTTTCAAGCAACAATAACGTATCAAATTCTGCTTTATTGACGGGTTTGTTTATTTCTCATCATCCATTAAGTTATTTGGATAGGCAACGACAAGCGGGTAGAACGTGCCGTTGAGCATTGGCATATTGGCAATAGATCCGACCACAATGACATCGTTGCGATTATTTTGATACAGGGTTATGCCATAAAGCTCATTATTATAGTAAAAGAAATTAGGTGGCTCATCTTCGGCGCCTTGTTGATGTGCCTCCCCGGTCACCATGAATTCTGGCCCCATCACTGATTTACCTGAGATCGATAATTTTGCTGTCATGATGTGGCCGGTATTGTGGCAATCACAATCAGAATTTTGAGGGTGCTCAGAGTGTTGGTTTGCCACAGGTTTTCCCAAGCCAGGAGGACAAGCGATGTAGGCTTGTTCCTCCCCGTTAACGTCCATTATTTTCTGAGTGCAATTGTCGCAAAGTGGCTGGCCATTATCAAAGCAAGCAGATTGGTGAGTTGAGTCCCAATAGAGACTGGAATCAAATTGTTTGAGGGTAACCAAGCTAAGCGTTGCCTGGTTTTTTTCATCCAGGCAAAATTCTGCTTTATCGGCATCATCTTGTGTGTAATTCTCATTTAATGGTTTTGCTGAGTAATGCTTGCTCTCTGCTGCAGGAGTGAATTTTTGCTGATAAATAGATTTGCGCGGTGATTCAATCGAGGAGAGATAAAATTGATAATAGGCCGTTTCCTGTTTGGCTGTGATTGTATTCTCTTCGTCCCAGATTGAGCCGATTTTTTTCTCATCAGATTCTGAGGTAAAGGTGAATTCATCCAACCAATTGTTATCAGTTTCAGACATGTTGATGGTGATAAACTGGTTGATTTGTCCTTCTCCTTGAATACTTTCTATTGCAATCAAGGCATATGTTTGATTGTTACCCATGAATCCGATAAGACGTGCTATTTCTCCTGCATCACTAGTTGCTAGTGCAGTTGTTGGCAACAGATTGAGCAAGATAATGCATAGCCAGTAACGAAAGTCATTGAGCAATGATGTTGATGGAACGATTTTTTTAATTAAATAATGCATTAACTTCATCCTGGGTAAATTGAATATCACCATTCGTTTGAATTTTTTTGGCAATGGCTTTTGTCAGTGGCGCGAGAGTACTAAAATGATCTGCATTTAAGATGGGGTAGAATTTCAATAATGGATTGTCTGTTGTATCATGCATGTTTCTTAAGGAGTTAATGTTGCCTTTAGCGCCTTCAAAAACAAAGGTTGGACGATCAATGTTAGCCAGCCAATCAATGGGAGAACGCATTTTTGCTTCCATTGGATCGTTGACATCAAAAGGTAGATTATCTTGCCCATAATGGCTTGTGTCCTCAACCGGGCCAAATGCAAAAATGGCTGAAAATTTAGTGGATGTGCAGGCAACGAGTAGAGCAAGTGTGCCTCCCGTGCTGTGGCCACCTAAATAGATTTTTTCTGGGTCAACGAATGGCTGTTTTGCAAGGTATTCATACGCAGCAATGATGTCGTCAACTTCACCGTAAAAACCTTCTTTATGTCCAGGGTTTTGATTTCCACCACGCTGTGATGGATACATAGTGACAATGCCAGCTTTCCAAAAAGCACTGGCAGATTGATCATTCTCAGCGGGTGCATCTTCCCATGCA
>JAUIKI010000257.1 GCA_030430875.1 Gammaproteobacteria bacterium
TTTTTAATGAAAGATACTAGAATAACACGTAAGCATGATGATTTCTTTTTACCTATAGCGCCTACAATAAGATCAATTCTGATGCAGTTTTTGTTGTCAGAAAGTTTGGCGTTAGTCATTATTTTAGCCAGCATGGATACGTTGGCATTTGATTGGACATTTTTGTTTCAGGTCGCTATTGCTGTTCCAGTGCTTGTGCTAAGTGCTACGTTGATTTTGTCTATTTGTCGACCTTGGTTGAAAAAGCTTAGCTTGAAAAAAGCTATATTTGCGATTTTTTGTTTAGTGCTTTCAACAACATTGATATTGTCAACCGTAGCTGCTTATTTCGCCGATAATTGGTGGATTATCTTGCGTATTCTGTTGATAACTTTCATTGTGACGTCGGTGATTCTTGGCTATTTTTATATGCAATATAATCTTCGGCGGGAGTTGATGAGGCGCGAGCAAACTGAATTACAAGCACGAATTCAAGCATTGCAATCACGTATTAGGCCGCACTTCCTTTTTAATAGTATGAATATTATTACTAGCCTCATTGCAACTGACCCTGATACTGCTGAACAGGTGGTTGAAGACTTGTCTGAACTGTTTCGTGCCAGTTTAAATGAGGTGGGAAATCAAGTTAGCGTGGAGGAAGAGTTAAGCTTATGTCGACGCTATATGCATATTGAGTCGTTGCGTCTCGGTGATCGACTGGAAATTAATTGGAATGTTGGTAATATTCCAATACATGTTAAGATTCCATTGTTGACGTTGCAGCCTATTTTGGAGAATGCAATTTATCATGGAATTCAACCGTTGCCAAAAGGTGGCGTCATTGATGTAACCGTCAATTATCAAGCACCAAATTTTTATGTTCGAATCACCAATCCAGTAAGTAATCAAGATAAGCGTCGCAGCACCAAGGGCAATCGGATTGCATTAGATAATATTCGTGAACGACTTGACGCACTTTATGGAGAGTCTGCTCGTTTGAGTGCAGGAGTTGAAGGCGATCGCTACATTACCACATTAAGCTATATTTATGATTAACTAGCGACATTATATAGAGTTTTGTGTTGTTAGTTGATGAAGGATGGCAGTAGACTTGATTTATTTTAGCGTTAAAATAGCAGTAAATTAGTGATAAGTTTGCAGTTTGGTGTTGCTGCTATGCAAGGATGAATAGCTTTTAATTAAATCAGTTGGAAATGTCGATTCTGATACATGATTAGTAAACTGATCACAAAACGGTGCTTTGAATGAAAATATTGATAGTAGATGATGAAAAATTAGCTCGTGATCGCCTACGGCGGTTATTGGATGGAGTTGATAATATAGAAATTGTTGGAGAGGCTGCTGATGGTGTTGAGGCGGTGAAGTCTGTTGAAAAGACAGCTGCCGACATCGTCTTGCTTGATGTGCGTATGCCTGGAATGGATGGTTTGGAAGCAGCAGGGCATATGGCAAAGTTAGATAATCCTCCTGCTGTTATTTTTTGTACGGCTTATGAGGAGCATGCTATTGCGGCATTTGATGTGCAGGCTGTAGGCTATTTGCTAAAGCCTGTTCGTAAAACATCACTTCAGGAAAGTATTGAGAAAGCCTCTAAAGTTAATCGTGCACAATTATCTGCCATTGAAGATGTTGAGCGTAAGCATAGTAGTAAAGCAGATGCTGGGCGAACTCATATTAGTGCTAGAACTCGATTAGGTATTGAGTTAGTCGCCGTTGATGATGTCCGCTACTTTATGGCCGAGCATAAATATGTCACTGTGAAATATGGTGAAGGCGCAAAAAAAGAGGTATTAATTGATCAAACCTTAAAAGAGTTGGAAGATGAGTTTCAGGATCGATTTGTGCGTATTCATCGTAATTCCCTGATTGCGGTTGATTATTTAGAAGCAATGGAGCGAGATGGCCTTGGTGGTCAATATCAAGTCAGGCTTAAAGGTATTGAAGATTCATTGACTGTGAGTCGTCGTCATGTTGCCGACTTGAGGCGTTTTATGCAAAATCTCTAATGTTGTTTTATGAAAAGTAAGGCCTTAAAAACCCCTTGTGTGGGTCGTTGTTCTACGGTTTATGGTGATATTGTTTGTCGTGGCTGTAAGCGATTTGATCATGAGGTTGTAGATTGGAATCGTTATTCTCCTCAGCAGAAATACATGGTTTGGCGTCGTCTGGAAACATTGTTGGAGCAAGTGATTCAGGATAAATTTTATATTTTTGATGTGAGTTTGCTTGAAATTGCTTTAGAGCGTTTCCATGTTAACTATAGCAGAGAGCAATCCCCCTACGTTTGGCTTCATCAATTGATTCAGATAGCTACTTCCGCGATTGATGATCTTTCAGATTGTGGCGTGATGCGTAGTGCTCGTTGTCAGTCTGACTCATTAGCAATATTAAAACAGCAAATTGATCAAGATTATTATCAATTGTCTCAAGGGCATTATGAGCGGTATTTTTCCGGCGCTGCTGCCAGATTGGTGTTTGAGTGATGCAAGCTATTTTGGATTTTTTGTTGTGTGAAACACCAGAAGCTTGGGTTGATGTTGCAATAAAAAACCAATCCACTTTGTTAATTGATCATGCAAACTGTGAAAAAAAAGCAGCAGCAACTGCGTTGAATTTGTTGTTTCGCTACATAGATAAGCCTGATTTACTATTGAAAATGTCAAAGTTGGCACGAGAAGAGCTGCGCCACTTTGAGCAAGTTTGTCAGTTATTGCAAGAGAGACATATCACGTATCAATATTTATCCCCATCAAGATATGCTG
>JAUIKI010000258.1 GCA_030430875.1 Gammaproteobacteria bacterium
ATGCAATTCAACCGGTCGTTTGCGAGGCCAAGCATTAAAAACAGCTTTCAACAACGTCGCTAAAGGAATGGCAAAAAACACTCCCCAAAAGCCCCATAACCCACCAAACACCAACACTGCAACAATAATTGCCACAGGATGAAGATTAACAGCTTCAGAAAATAAAATTGGTACTAATAAGTTACCATCTAATGCCTGGATAATACTGTAAGCAACAATGACATAGAGGAACTCTGATCCAAAACCCCACTGAAGATAGGCAATTATTGCTACAGGTACAGTAGCCATTGTTGCGCCAATATATGGCACCAATACTGAGAAGCCAACGATTAATGCTAATAAAGCAGCATAATTTAACCCTAAAATGGTGAAAACAACAAAGGTGACTCCTCCAACAATGAAGATTTCTAACACTTTGCCTCGGATATAATTCGCAATTTGTAAATTCATTTCTTGACCAATTCGCAACATCAACTTGTTCTCAGCAGGTAATAATGCAGCCAGGCGCTGCCCGATAATCTTACGATCCTTCAAAAAGAAAAAAACCAACATCGGAACCAATACAAAATAAACTAATAATGCAACAAGATTAGGAATGCTTGATAAAGAAAAAGAAACTGCCCACTGACCCAGTGTTGCTAATTCTTGGCTAGCGAGATTGATCCACTCTTGAAGCCGCTCAGGTGAAATCAAATCTGGATAGCGTTCCGGGAGTAGCAACATCAATGTTTGCAATTGATCTATTTTTTGTGGCATTTCAGTCAAAAGCTTGATGCTTTGATTCCACACAGATGGCACAACAAATAGCAATAGCATTAAAAACAAACTAACAAAGAAAGTAAAAACCAGAGTTACTGCTAACAGATGTGGAATCTTAATTTTCTCTAACTTACTGACTAACCCCTGCATCAAATAGGCTAAAATCACACTTGCAATCACTGGAGCAAGCATTTTTCCCATGGTTATAACCACAACAAAGCTAGCTATTAGCAAAAATAACAACACAACAGCTTCTTCATTGGAGAAATACCGCTGAACCCAGGTTTGAATGATTTTTAACATGGTATTGCTCTTTTTAAAATAATAATTAACTTAATTTGGTTATATTTTAATCGACTAAACTTTACCCACTTGGTAAAAGTGCCGTTTTATTCTACAATTACAGCACGCTAGATAGCGGCTTGTGATTTTTTTATACAATCATATCATCAAAGTATTCATACTTATTACTCTCTTTCGAGATATTTTTATAGAAAATGGGTAATAAAATATGAATTAATGATGTAGAATTAGGCAGATTTTTTAATGTTAACATGGATTTCACGCACTTAGCTTTTCAAGTGCGCGCCAACGGATGAAGGAGCATGGCAATGGGTTCAGCTGATACTTATGTCACTAAAACAATGGGGTACCAAAACCTGAAACAAAATCTAACTGCAGGGGCGGAACAGCAACAGCCGGTGCAACCAGCAACTCATACTGGTAACAGCATGACGTTGCGAGATTGTGTTGATCGTGCCCTGAAGAACTATTTTTCGCACTTAGATGGTCAATCGGTCACCGATGTCTATAACATGGTGTTGGCTGAAGTTGAAGCGCCTTTGCTTGAACGCACCATGCAATACATGAGGGGTAATCAAACCCAGGCGGCCATTTTGTTGGGTTTGAACAGAGGCACCTTGCGCAAAAAGCTCAAGCAGTATGATTTATTGTAACAACAGAGTTTTTTGCTGAAGATCAATTAAATTAGCTTATAGCCCAGCTAATTTCTAAAAAGAGACGGATTTTTCCGTCTCTTTTTGTTTTTCAACCCCAAAACCGCTAGAAATCTTTTATAATAACACGCTTTAATCGCCAGCCTAAAAACTTCAACCATGAAAGAACAACCAATTAAAACTGCACTATTGAGCACAACCAACAAATCTTTGCTGCCTGAGTTTGCTCTCAAACTAACCCAAAAGAATATTCAGCTTATATCTTCAGGAGGAACGCATAAAATCTTAGCTGATCATGGAATAAAATCCATAGAGGTCTCTGATTTTACAGGCTTTCCAGAAACCATGGGAGGGCGCGTCAAGACACTTCACCCAAAAATCCATGGCGGCATTTTAAGTCGACGGCAACAAGATAAAGATGTCATGGAAAAACATGATTTAATTACGATTGATTTAGTCGTTGTTAATCTTTATGCGTTTGTTGAGACAATTAGTAAAACCAATGTTGAGCTTACGGATGCCATCGAAAACATTGACATTGGTGGCCCAACATTAATCCGTGCAGCAGCTAAAAATTTCAATCATGTTTGTGTCATTGTTGATCCAAATGATTATGCCATGGTGCTTTCTGATCTCGACGAACACAATGGAACTGTCGCCATCGAAACTCGGTTCAAATTAGCAGCAAAAGCATTTGCATACACTGCAAACTATGAAAGTCACATCGCCAACTTCTTAAATAAACTGGACTATCAACCAAACAAAGCAAAAAAACCCATTGAAACTCGATCAGAATTTCCAGATATATTCACACTTCAATGGCAAAAAGTTCAAGATATGCGCTATGGAGAAAACCCACATCAACAAGCTGCATTCTATAAAGAAATCCCAGGTGCACCTGGAAGCCTTGCAAATGCTGAGCAAACTCAAGGCAAACCATTATCATTTAACAATATTGCAGATGCTGATGCGGCGTTTAACTGTGTCACATCTTTTTCAACACCCACATGTGTTATTGTCAAACATGCCAATCCATGTGG
>JAUIKI010000259.1 GCA_030430875.1 Gammaproteobacteria bacterium
AGGTAGATTATGTGCGGAATTGTTGGCGTCGTTGCCAAGCGAAATGTTTCTCCCATTTTGATTGAAGGTTTAAAAAGACTGGAATATCGAGGGTATGATTCAGCAGGGCTTGCTATCATTGATGATGCTAATTCACTGCAGTGTCTAAAAAAAGCGGGCAAAGTCAGCGCTCTAGCTGATGCACTCAAATACCATCCTATCGAAGGAAAAATTGGTGTTGCGCACACCCGCTGGGCAACTCACGGTGAGCCCAGTGAAAACAATGCGCACCCACATCATTCTCATGATGAGTTTGCTGTTGTCCACAATGGAATTATTGAAAATTATCAAGTGCTGAAAAGCCTGTTGCAAGAAAAAGGCTATCGCTTTCTTTCAGAAACTGATTCAGAAGTAGTTGTTCATCTGTTGCATTATTATTTCACTCAGGATGATGACGTTAACTCTGCGTTTAAAAAATTACAAAAAGAATTGAAGGGTGCTTTTGCTTTAGCAATCATTCATAGTCAATCACCAGATAAAATATTACTAGCTCGATCTGGGAGTCCTTTAGTGATTGGTGTTGGGTTGGAAGAAAATTTTGTTGCATCAGATCAGTTAGCACTGCTTTCAGTAACCGATCGATTTATTTTTTTAGAAGAGGGTGATTCAGCTGAAATCTCTACTGAAAATATTTCAATTTGGAATAATGCTGGGCAACTTGTTGAGCGACCTGTGGTGCAATTTGATTATGGCATTGAAGTGGCTGAACGAGGACAATATCGGCACTTTATGCAAAAAGAAATTTTTGAGCAGTCAACAGTTATTCAACAGCTTCTCAAAAAAAACATAATCACTAACGCAATTAGCCCAGATTTTTTTTCAAGCGATGTTGCACAAAAAATTTCAAAGACTCAAGCGGTTCAAATTGTTGCATGTGGCACCAGCTTTCACGCAGGGCTTGTCGCTAAATATTGGATTGAAGACATCGCAAAATTGCCGTGCCAGGTTGAAGTTGCCAGTGAGTTTCGCTATCGACAACCTGTTGTTCAACCCAATACACTGTTAATAACCATTTCACAATCGGGAGAAACAGCCGATACTTTGGCGGCATTGCGTAGCGCGACAGGTGAAAATTATCTAGCGAGTCTAGCAGTTTGCAATGTAGCAAGCAGCTCTTTAGTTCGTGAATCCAGTAGTGCATTGCTCACTGAGGCTGGAGTTGAAATTGGTGTGGCCTCGACAAAAGCATTCACCTCGCAACTATTAATATTATTATTTCTCACTCTGAAGTTGGCCGAATTACAACAGACACAATCTGTCGATGACACGGCTCAAATCATTCAATCGCTATTGCAACTACCCATTCACATAGATGAAGTGTTGCAGCTTGATCAAACCATCAAGCTGTTAGCTGAACAATTTGTGGATAAACACCATGCATTGTTTTTAGGGCGTGGAACGCATTATCCGATCGCAATGGAAGGCGCGCTAAAACTGAAAGAGATTTCTTACATTCACGCAGAAGCTTATCCTGCTGGCGAATTAAAACACGGACCGCTTGCGCTGGTTGATCATGATATGCCGGTCATTGTGATGGCGCCCTCCAATCAATTATTAGCCAAATTAAAATCGAATTTACACGAAGTGCAAGCACGGGGTGGAAAACTCATTGTGTTTGCCGATCAACAAGCAAATGTTTCGTCTCAAAATGATTGTCAAGTGATTGAATTGCCACATGTGCATCCACTGATTACCCCAATTGTATATACCATTCCTCTGCAATTGTTTGCTTATCATGTGGCTGTGTTAAAAGGAACCGATGTCGATCAACCCAGAAATTTAGCAAAATCTGTCACTGTCGAATGAATAGAGGTTATTTTTGTTTTAAGCCACATTTTTTTTAAAAAGATTAGCCTGTTTTTCTTGCGGGATCATAAAAAATTGCTATGCTCATCCATGAGTGAAAATTATCACAAGGAGTTTAAAATGTTAGAAAAATGTAAAACCGCTAAAGAACGTTGGGGTGGAGTGCATCATTTAGTGGACCATTGGCTACATGAACGCCAAGAATTGATTATGTTGCTGTTTGCTATCAATGGATTAGACGACTACACACCAAAAAATACCCCGGTAAGCATTAAGATCCAAGCATTTTGTCAAGTGATGATGGACTATCTTTCAGCGGCACATTTTGAAATTTATGAGCAGTTAATGCGAGAAGCAGATGATTTTAATGATGAGAGTGCCAAAGCAGTTGCCAACCAGTTATACCCTAAAATTGAAAAAACCACCGATCTTGCTGTGACCTTTAATGATGACTACGACACAGCTGAACATTGTGAAACATTGCTAGGAAAACTGCCTGAACGGTTGTCCGAACTTGCTGAGGCATTGGAGTTGCGTTTTGAATTGGAAGATCAGTTGATTCAGTCGTTGCACACAGCGCATCAAAGCCTGATCCGTGAAGGTTAGTTAAACAATACCGTCAATCATCATAAATGCTGCATTATTCATGCATATTCCTGATATTCTTCTACATATTCCTGGCATTCTTCTAGATATTCCTGGGTTGTGTTGTTAGATTTCGCCTGCATTATGACGTTATGTTGTCGCGTTATATTTGTAGGGAGGAGTTGCCTGAGAAAAAGGACTGAGATCATGTGGTTTGATCGCAACGGCCTCAGATTGACGTTGTGAGACCATTGCATTTTTTTCAAAAGAAGGTGGGT